>NZ_CACVSS010000017.1:0-33952 GCF_902756765.1 uncultured Succinivibrio sp.
CAACAGAACACACCTGATTAGAAAATATCCATTTTCTAATCGGCACGCTTTATCCCCGCAGTAAACTGCGTGGTTTTAGCGTGCCTATTACTTGATAAAAAAGGTGCCTTACATAAAGCACCTTTTTAATTTTGAGGAAAGTTAATTCAGAACTACTTGTTTAATGCCTCAAGTACATAGTTCTTAAGAGTGTCATAATCAGGCTTTAGAATCACACTCTTTGACTCAGCAGATACCTTGTCAGCCAGGGCCTTTGGAAGAGGAACATCAATGTTCAGAATTCTGTCCACATCACTCTTGAACTTGGCTGGATGAGCGGTTCCCAGGAAGATACCAGTCTCACCTTCTTTTAGATTATCTGCTAATACCTGATATGCAATTGCAGCGTGAGGCTCAGCTATATAACCAGTCTTCTTGTACAGAGTCTGCATAGTAGTCTCAGTCTGAGCATCTGAAAGTGAACCAAAATCAAAATCAGACAGTTTCCAGCCCTGCATCTTAACCAATGCCTCAACTCTTGGCCAATTATTAGGACGTGAAATATCCATTGCATTGGATAAAGTAGCAACAGTCTGATGAGGTTCCCAGTTACCGCTCTTCAGATAACGAGGAACAGTATCATTGGCATTACATGAAATTACAAAGCGAGCCTTTAAGCCTAAAGCCTTGGCAATAAGACCTGCAGTAATATTTCCGAAATTACCGCAAGGCACAGAGAACACAACTTTATCACGCTTATCCTTAGGCAGCTGAGCTACAGCCTCAAAGTAGTATGAAACCTGAGCAAGCAGTCTTGAGATATTGATTGAGTTGGCACTGTTAAGACCGATTCTTTCTTTGAACTCTGCATCGTCAAAGGCGGTCTTTACCATATCCTGACACTGATCAAAAATACCTTCAACCTGAACGGCCTTGATATTCTTTCCAAGAGTAGCGATCAGTTTTTCCTGAAGCTCTGAGATCTTTCCCTTTGGATACAGAACAACTACGTTAATGCCCTTCTGCTCATAAAAGGCTGCGGCTACTGCGGCACCGGTATCGCCAGAGGTTGCGGTCAGAATAGTTAAATCTTTATCGCCTTTAACTGCACTTAAAACACGGGCCATGAAACGGGCACCGAAATCCTTGAAGGCAAGGGTTGGTCCATGAAAAAGCTCTAAAGCATAGATATTCTCATCAGCCTTTACAATTGGAGCCTTGAATGTAAAGGCATCCTTTACAATAGCCTCTAAAGAAGGAATCTCATCTCCAATAAGATGACGGAGAATTTTAGCTGAACGCTCAGCCAAAGGCAGGTCCAGAAGCTCGTCAATATTGGTCAGAGGCTCAATATGATCAGGAAAGAACAGGCCCTGATCTCTACCGATACCTTTTACTACAGCCTGTGAAAAGCTTACCTTTTCACTATGATCTTTTAAGTTAAATAATTCCATAGAAATCTCTTTTATAGTTCTTCAGCATATGAGCCACGTCTGTCAATCTTGCAGATATGACAGAAACCATCTTCGTTAGCAATAAAATTGCGTTCAAGGTATTCTTTCATTTCCTTTGCTTTCTCAAGATCTTCAAAGATTGAGAAAACAGAGGAGCCTGAGCCTGAAATACCGGTAGCAAGAGCACCGATTGAAGCACCCTGTTCACGGGCATCTGCAAATCCAGGAATTAAGGATGCACGGTAAGGTTCTGCAATGACATCCACCAGAAGTTTTGAGGCCAGCTTGTCATTATGAGTATGGCAGGCATGAACAAAAGCAGATAATCTGCGACCATAGGTAATTACATCAGATCTTGAGTATTCCTTTGGAAGGATCTTTCTTGCAGCAGAAGTTGAAACCTTAATACCAGGGAAACATGAAACCCAGTACCAGTTGTCAAAGTCAGGCAGAGTGGTTGAAATACAGTTATCTTCCTGAACAATCAGCTGCAGACCTCCGAAATAACAAGGAGCAACATTGTCATAATGGATAGAGCCGGAGATTTTTCCTTCAAGCTCCCCCATAAGCTCAAGTCGTCCCATCTCTCCCAGAACATTTCCATGAATTGTATCTAGGGCCAGAACAGCTGCAACCACACTTGAGGCTGATGAACCAAGACCTGAGCAGATAGGAAGATTCTTGGACAGCTCCATATGCACGTCCTTAACTTCCCTGCCCATTTTCTCAAGCTTATCCTTAAATAAAAGGAATGCATCATATACAATGTTCTTCTTAGAATCAGAAGGAAGCTTATGAGCATACTTGCCTGTAACACTTACAGAGCAGCCTGCCCTGTCAGATTCACTGATAACAATCTCATCACCTAGTATGGCTCCTGAGATAGGCTTTAACGCCGCTCCCAGCAGATCAAAACCTACTGATAAATTAGCGGCTGAAGCAGGAGCAAAGGCTTTGAATTTCTTAGACATCTCTAATCCTCATGAGTCCAGTTCTGAAGACGCAGAACATCAGAAAGAACACCTGCTGCAGTAACCTCCGTACCGGCACCGTAACCACGGATAACCAGAGGAATTGGCTGATAGTATAATGTTGTAAGAGCCAGAGCATTCTCTCCGTCGCGAACTCTGAAAAGAGGATCCTCAGGGCCAACCTCACGCAGCTGACAGAAAACCTTTCCTTCCTTGATACAGCCAACATAACGAAGAACCTTGCCTTCTGACTTTGCAGAAGCGACCTTCTTTGAGAACTCTGCATCTGCATTCTTCAGGTTGGCAATAACTTCCTTGGCATTGCTGCCCTTGAGGAATTTAGGATCGACAATTGAATCAATCTTCACATCAGAAAGCTCAAGTTCCATACCGTTTTCACGAGCAAGGATCAGAAGCTTACGACCAACATCCATACCATCAAGATCATCTGCAGGATTAGGTTCAGTAAAGCCCTTCTCATAAGCGATCCTGGTTGCCTCAGACAAGCTCTTGCCATCTTCTACCAGACCAAAGATGAATGATAGTGTACCAGAAAGAATACCGGCGAAATCAATCAGTTCGTCTCCTGCAGCAAGCTGGTTCTGCATAGTGTTGATAACAGGAAGACCTGCACCAACATTTGCTTCGTACAGGAACTTACGGTGATGAAGTTTTGCCGCCTCACGAAGCTTTCTGTAGAAATCAAAGCTTAAGGTATTGGCCTTCTTGCTTGGAGTTACAATGTGATATCCAGCCTTCATATAATCAATATATGACTTGGCAAGTTCCTCTGAAGTTGTACAGTCAACTAAAATTGGATTTAACAGATGAGCTGACTTGATTAAAGCCTCGGCAGTCTCAGGAGTTAAAGCTTCTGATTCAGAAGACCCAAGAAGTTCTCTGTAGTTAGACAGATCAACACAGTTAGGATCAGATATAAAATGTTTTGAGTTACCTATACCGACAACTCTGATATCAATCCCCTGCTTTGAAGACAGCATCTCGCGCTGACGCTTGATCTGAGACAGCAGCTCACCACCAACACCGCCACAGCCTAGAAGAACAATATCAAGTCTCTGCTTGGAATTGAAGAAAGCGGTATGAGCAAAGGCCACAGCCTCTGGTACACGCTTCTGAGAAATAACTGCGGAAATTGAACGTTCTGAAGATCCTTGAGCAATGGCACGAATATTAACGTTAGCCTCAGCCAGAGCACGGAAGAACTTACCGGATATTCCTCGTACAGTCCTCATGCCGTCACCTACAACAGAGATAATGGCACAGCCCTCTTTAACTTCAATAGGATTTAACAGACCTTCTTTAAGCTCAAGTTTGAACTCGTTGGTAATAGCTCTTTTAGCCTTTGACAGCTCGGACTGATTTACACAGAAGGAAATTGAATACTCAGAAGAAGACTGGGTAATCAGAGTTACAGAAACATTGGCACGAGATACAGCGGTAAAAAGTCTTCCTGCCATACCTACCATACCCTTCATACCTGGTCCGGAGATATTTAACAGAGCAATACCTTTCAGATCGGAGATACCCTTAATAGGGATAGACAAATCAGTTTCCTCAGAAATTAAGGTACCCTCCCCCTTTGGGTTCTTGGTATTCTTAATCAGACAAGGAATGTGGAACTGAGCAATAGGAGCAATGGTTCGAGGATGCAGAACTTTGGCGCCAAAGTATGACAGCTCCATAGCCTCAGCGTAGGACATTTTTCTTAAAAGAATTGCACCTGAAACAGCTCTTGGATCACAGCTGTAGACACCGTCAACGTCAGTCCATATCTCACAGCACTCAGCATTTGAAATCGCTGCAAGACAGGCTGCAGAGTAATCTGAACCGTTACGTCCAAGCAGAACCAGCTCGCCTTGAGCATTTCCGCCACAGAAACCGCTCATCAGGGTGATTGCTTCCTTATCATCTTCCAAAGCTGCATATCTTGCTTTGGAAGCATCAATATTCACAGAAGACTCCATGATAGGACCTTCTGTTACTAAAACCTTAACAGGATCGATTACACGAACTTTCTTGCCTAAGGACTTTAAAAGTTCTTCCATGATAAGAATAGAGAAACTCTCACCGCGACTTTCGATATATGCCATTACAAGCTCAGGACATACTCCAAGTAAAGCCATGCCATCAACTCTCTTGCGGATGGTTTCCATGGTCTTGTTGTACTCAGAGAGAATCTTTTTGGTGTTGAAACCTTCGAACTTAGAGCCTAATGTTGTAATAATTGGTTCAATAATTGCGCGAATGTCATCAAATTCCTTTAAACCACTGTTTCCTGCAGCACCTTGTGCAACTAGAGCAACTAGCAGATTGGTGATCTTTGCAGGGGCAGATAAAACTAAAGCTGTCTGAGAATGTGCAGCAGTATCAAGCGCAATTTTGGCAACATCCTGGAAACGCTCAGCGTTGGCAACAGATGTTCCACCAAATTTAAGAACACGCATATAAGCTCCTAAAAATCTTATCTATTTAAATAATTCGTATTTTGGTATTTTTTAAGTTTTTATATTTTTTGTCAAACATAATTTGGTTTCGGCTTGCCGGATGTGGCAAAGACTTTCTTCACCAAAATAGAATTTATAAATAATAAGCTTAAATTTCAGTTAGTTAACAAAATGGCATTACTTTTGCTGTTTTTTAGTCATTCAGAAGAGGAAATCGAAGAAAATGGCTATAGATTCGGCATTAGACGTACTTGGTACGAGTATTTTTGAGAATATAAAATCAAATCGCAATTTGCGAAGTGACGTTGCACTGTTTTCGAACGTATTATTAAAAAATATGCTCGAAAGTGGTGTTTCTGTAGAAAAAGCAGTTTCAAAAAACACCTCTCCTGATAAAAAACAGAAACAGGAAAAAGAAGGGAACTCAGAAAATGTTGAAATTGATGAGCAGGAAACAGCATCAACGCAAAGCTCCTACCAGTACAAGGTAAACGGTATTGATTATGCATACAGTATCAGTCAGTGCATGTACGGTCCTGAAGTGGAACCGGTTATCAGACAGGATGGAAAACTGAATCCGATCAATGTACTTTTCTATAACAACATAATATACAACGGCAATCTCAGACCAGATAAATTAACAGATATAGATCTCGGAAGTAAAATCGCCCTCACCTTATATATAGGTTCACTAATGCAGGAATACACCATCACCAGTGTAGATATAAGTACCTTCAGTCTTATGAATCAATGCTCTACCCCTAATGCATGCAATACCTGCACATCCGCGCAGTGCTATGTAATAGTCCTTTATATAATAGGAATAAATCTGCTCTTCTATATAAAGGAAAAGAAGCCTGACCGTTTCAACTATAGGAACGAAAAGAAAAAACAACTTAAGAATATGAAGAAAAAAGAGGAAGAACAGAAAGAAAATATGAAGAATTTTGCAGCTGGTTTTCAATTTGGTTAAAATAATCCTCAATAGACCGCTTTCAAAAAAAAATGTGCTGTATAGCACATTTTGTATTTTAAACTCACCAAAAATAGCGCTCTAAATTATCACAATTAAAAAAAACAATCCTAAGTCACAAAATTATAGTAGAATGACGAAAGTTTTTATAAATCATAAATACGATATTTTCGTATCTTGAATAACTATTGAGGGATAGCATTATGAGAAAACCTGTTGTAATGGGTAACTGGAAATTAAACGGCACCAAGTCAACCGTAACTGATTTAATCAAGGCATTCACTGGTGTTGCAAACGCAAATGAAAAGGTTGATGTTGCAATCTGCGCACCTGCTATTTTCATCGGTATGGTTGAGTCATTAGCAACTGGTTCAAAGCTACAGTGGGGTTCAGAGGACGTTGATGTTCATACTTCTGGTGCTTTCACTGGTGAGAATTCTCCTGTTATGATCAAGGAATTCGGTTCAAAATACGCTATCGTTGGTCACTCAGAGCGTCGTGGCTACCACAACGAGTCAAATGAAGTTGTAGCAGCTAAGTTCAAGGCAGCTCAAGACAACGGTCTAGTACCTGTTCTTTGCATTGGTGAGTCAGAGGCTGAATACGATGCAGGTAAAACTCTAGATGTATGTCAGGCTGAAATCAAGGCAGTTATCGACCTATGCGGTATTGAGGCATTCAAGAATGCAATCATCGCTTATGAGCCAATCTGGGCTATCGGTACCGGTAAGACTGCAACTCCAGAAATCGCTCAGAATGTTCACGCAGGTATCAGAGCATTCTTAAAGACCTTCAATGCTGAAGTTGCTGACGGCGTTCGCATCCTATACGGTGGTTCATGCAATGCTAAGACTGCACCAGAGCTATTCGCACAGAAGGACATTGATGGCGGTCTAATTGGTGGTGCTTCACTAAAGGTTGCAGATTTCACAGCAATTATCGAAGCAGCTACAGCAAACGCATAATTATTACAAACGGATAAATAACTATATGTCTATCAAAAAAATAGGTGTATTAACCTCAGGTGGTGATGCACCAGGAATGAATGCAGCTATTCGTGCTGTTGTTAGAACTGCGCTTTCTTATGGTTGGGAAGTAGTAGGTGTAATCGATGGTTACGCCGGACTTCATGCTGGTAATTTTATTCAGCTAACCAGACGTTCAGTATCTGATCTGTTAAACCGTGGCGGTACCTTCTTAGGTACAGCACGTTTCCCACAGTTCAAGGATCCTAAGGTACGTGAGGAAGCTGTTGAGGTTATGAAGCAGAACGGAATCGACGCCCTGGTTGTTATCGGCGGTGACGGTTCATACATGGGTGCAAAGTTCATCTCTGAGCTTGGTTTCCCTTGCATTGGTCTACCAGGAACTATCGATAATGATATTGCTGGTACTGATGCTACCATCGGTTTCGATACAGCTTTAAATACTGCCGTTGAAGCAATTGATAAGCTGCGTGACACCTGCTCATCACACAAGAGAATCAGTGTTGTTGAGGTTATGGGTCACCACTGCGGTGATTTAGCTGTATGTGCAGCTGTATCATGCGGTGTTGAGGCTGTTCTTGTTCCTGAAGTTAAATGGGACAAGGACGAAGTATACGCAAGCATCAAGAGATCTGTTGACGCAGGTAAGCGTCACGCTATTCTGGTAGTTTGCGAGCTTCAGACTGATGTTCATCAGATGGCAAAGGATCTTGAGGCTCTAACCGGTCTTGAGACACGTGCTACAGTTCTGGGACACATCCAGAGAGGTGGTACTCCATCAGCTGTTGACCGTGTATTAGCATCTCGTATGGGTGCTTATGCGTGTGAGCTTTTAAAGTCAGGTGAGTCTGGCCGTTGTGTTGCTCTAAAGCGCGGTGAACTAGTTCACTACGATATTATTGAGTGCATCAACAGCATGAAGCACAGATTCATGAAGACCACTTACGATCTAGCTTGCAGCTTAGGATAATAAGTAGCATTATGTATCGTGCAAGGCCCTCATTAGAGGGCTTTGTTTTTTTGGTTCATCTAAATAAGTTTAAACAGTGAACAGAACGAAATTTTATGCATTTATTGTCGAAAGAAACGAGCTAATCACTAGAAGAAGACAAAACAAACCTGACTTTTCCTTGCAGAGCAAGGATTGCCCTCTCAATATTCTCAGAAGCAACACTGATTCTGAATGTCATAAGATTAACATGTTTACCTAGTCTTGCAGGATGGATGCGAGCTCCGCAACCTGCAACAGGCATCTCCTCTGCAGCATATTCGTAATACCTTATCTGTTCTTTTTCCAGCAGACTTTTCGCAAGATTAAAATCATCTTCATCAGATGACTGATAGACAGCTGTTTTCTTTTTAAAAAACATTAAAAAACCCTGTTAGGTACTACTTGTTATTTACAAACTTCGAGCTGATACTCTGAAGATTTCTACAGCCATCCTGACTGCCTAGTCTGCAGGCTTTTTCAAAGAAATCAGAGGCTTTCTTCTGATCAGACTTTCCGGATATACCGTCTTTCAAAAGCAGCCCTGAGAAATTACAGCTTTCATTATGTCCATAATTGCAGGCCTGATTAAAGAGTTCCTGAGAACGTGAGAAATTCTGTTTAACATACTGTCCGTAGGCATACATAATGGCAAGATTTGAGCAGGCGGTTGCATCACCTAAAGAACAGGAATATTTGTAAAGATTAAAGGCTTTCTTTAAATTTGTTATTTCATGAGAGTTCTGGTAAATAACTCCCAGATTGGTACAGCCTTTTATATTCTTTCCGTTGCAGCTTTTCTCGAAATAGCGACGAGCCTTATCTACACCTTCATCGGATTTATCATCCGCATAATAGAGGCCAAGATTTGTACAGGCGTTGGTATTACCGAGATTACATCCCTTCTCAAAGCTTAATAATGAACTGTTCTGTGTACCATCATCAGGTCCAAGACCTTTAGACTGCAGAATTCCAAGCTCCAGACAGCCGTTGCCATCATTGCTCTTACATGCTTTATCAAGAAACTTATAGGCAAGTGCATAATCAAGCTCCGCCCCCATGCCCTTTTCGTACATTATTCCAAGATTTGAGCAGGAACGGGAATCGTTAAGAGAACAGCCCTTGTTGTACAGAGACAAAGCCTGCTTGTAATCAACATTTACACCATAGCCATTGATATAAAGGTTTGCAAGATTTGCGCAGGCATATCCAAGATTCAGGTGACAGCCTATAGAGAAAAATTCGTTGGCCTTCGCGTAATCTTTAGGGTTTAAGAGACCAGAATAATACATTGCACCGATATTGGTACATGACTGAGCATCATCAAGAGCGCATCCCTTTGAATAGTAATCAAAGGCAGTTGAATAGTTCTTTTTTACACCTTCCCCTTTCTCGTGCATCAGTCCAGCATAGAAGCAGCCAAGACCATCAGAGAGAGTACAGCCCTTATCAAAATATTTCTTGGCTTTTTTCAGGTTGCGTCTAAGCTCTTTTCCCTGAGCATACAGACCGGCGAGATGAGTACAGGACGGTGCGTAATCAAGAGCACAGGCCTTATCAAAAAATTCCATAGCAGAAACCAGATCCGGATTCAGCCCAGCCTCAAAATGAAGAAAGTTCCTGCCTATCTGATCACAGACTCTGGCATCTTTGAGCTCACATGCTCTTAAATAAAGAGAATTGCTTTTATCAGATGATACGGTAACCTTATCTCCGTTCTCATCCTGACCGACAAAATAGTTGTGAGCAGCCTGAGAACAGGATGCGGAATCGCCTTCTAAACATTTCTTTTCCAAAACCTCAGTATGAGAGTCAAAACATCCGCTCAAGAAAAATGAAGTGATAAAAAGACTGCAGGAGGCTACAAGCCCACTCTTCATAATCACAAACCTCAGATAGTTTTTTTTTATTGTGTTTCTCTTAGCCTGAAGTATTTCTCGCAACCCAGACTAGATCCCAGGGAACAGGATTTTTTAATCAGAGCATCAGCTTTTTCCTTGTCCCTATACAAGCCTTTTCCTGTTAAATAATGCTCTCCGAGTTTGGCACATCCGAATCCAACGTTTTCTGAACAGCTTTCGGTATACAGCATTAGAGCCCTCTGCAGATCAATCTGGACCCCAAGACCATATTCATACATATAGCCAAGGTTGGCACAGCCGTCAGAATCACCGTTTTCACAGCTTCTGGTAAATAAATCAATAGCTCTGCTGTAGTCAGGTTTTACCTGTTTTCCTTTACGGTACATATCTGCAAGGAAGTTACAACCAACAGAATCTCCAGAATCACAGCTCTTTTCAAAAAGCTCCTTTGCCTTTATCGTATCGGCAGAAACACCTCTGCCATTAAGATATATTTCTCCAAGATATGAGCAGCCTAAAACTTCATCTTTACTGCAGCTGTTTTCGAAGATATTTTTAGCTTTGTTGTAGTCGACCTTAACTCCAATACCGTTAACGTAGAAATATCCTACATTAGAGCATGAATTAAGATTTCCAAGACGACAGCCTTTCTCAAACGACATCAGAGACTTCTTATAGTTCTGAGTAACACCAAGACCTCTTTTTTCAAGATTTCCAAGCAGAGCACAGCCGATGCCACTGTTACCGCTGCAGGCTTTAAGATAAAAGTCATAGGCATTTTCAAAATTCTTTTTTCCGATAAGACCTTCTTCATGCATAAGACCAATCTGAGCACAGCCGTCATAGGAATTGAGATCACAAGCCTTACCAAAATAATTCTGAGCCTGAGAGTAACTGCTTACTCCGGCTTCTCCTGATCTGTATAGAGCCCCTACTTTTAGACAGGAATCACCATCGCCGGCATCACAGCTCTGCTGAAAAATTTTTAATGCACGGTTCAAATCAAAGCCATCGTAAAGGCCAGAAAGTCTCATTTTTGCAAGCTCAAGACATCCATCCTTATTGTTGTGTGAACAGGACTTTTTGAACAGAGAGGCAGCCTTATCATTATCTGTCTCGAGAAAATCTCCTTTAAGATACATCTGAGCTGCAGCATTACAGCTTTGATAATCCTTAAGCTCACAGGCTTTCTCAAAAGCAGCTAAAGCCTGAGGTGCGGTTATAGCGTCAAGATTCTCATAATAGTTAAGACCTAAGGTTACACAGGCCGAAACATCATTACCCTCGCAACCGTTTTTCAGAGAGAAAGGATCAGTATTTTCCGCATATACATCGGAAAATGAAGATATCAGAAGTGAAGTTAAAACTATATTAATCTTTTTCATAAGGTATCATTAAAAAATAAAATCTTCTATCACATTAAAATATAAGGACTTTTTCTAACATTTTTATTTGATAACTTCACAATTCCAAAAAATAAAAAAAGGATCTGGCAAATTTTCCAGATCCCTCACAATCTCAAACAAAACTATTTACTCTCTGCTGAAGAAGTTTCCACTGGACCTGTACCAGGATGCTTTTCAAGATACTCACAAGCTTCAGAGGAACCGACATCACAGGCCTTGGAGAAGATTGTAGAAGCCACATTGCGACTCTTCTTTACACCTTTTCCGTTTGCATAGCATTCTGCCAGATAGTAACAACCAGTGGAATCATTGCCATCACAGGCACTCTTAAACAGATTGAAAGCTTTTTTCTCATCTGGCTCCATCTTTTTTCCATCATAATAGATAAGGCCTAAAGAAGTACAGCTTCTGACACTTCCGAATTCACAGCCTGTATTAAAGGCTTCAATCGCTTTTTCAGTCTGATCTTTTTCCTGAGAATAAAGAGAACCAAGCTTATGACAACTTATGGCATCAGCATTGTCACAGGCTTTACTATAGAGATATTTAATCTTGTCTTTATCGTACTTAACACCGATGTTGTTCTCGTAGAAGGCAGCCACATAACGGCAGGAACCAAATTCACCGTTTGAGCATGCATAGTTCAAAAGCTTAAAGGCCTTGAACTCATCTGTATCAATCTCATCTGCGGCGAAGTATCTGTATCCAAGGTTAGAACACGCATATACATCACCTTCAGCACAGGACTCCTTAATAAGCTTTATACCTCTGTTGACAGTTATTCTTGTTCCTATTCCTGATACTTTCATCTCTCCATAATATGCACAGGCACGCAGATCCTTATCATCTTCGCAGTACTGTTTAAAGAGCTCATAGAGAGTATCGTAATTGGTGGACTTTACTGCATAGTTATATATTTTTGCAGCACGCTGAACATCCTTAGGAACTCTGTAGGATTTAATTCTTGAGATGGCACCCTTGTTAAATACCAGAGCTTCGCAGGCTTCCTGAACATGACCAAAGGAACAGGCCTTGTCATAATACTTGTCTGCCTTAGCAAAATCCAGAACATCCTCGTCTCCGTTTGCATATACATCAGCAAGCTTGTAACAGGAGGCGAATTCGCCATCGTCACACTTCTTCTTTAAAGAATCAAGCTCATCATCCGCTGAGGCTGTAGTTATCAACGTCAGAATAGAAATTGCTGCAAATATGTTTTTTATCATAAGGAACTACCAAATTGAGCAAATCGAGAGATATCATTTTAATGATAGTTTTAAATTCATAAATGTGGGATTTAGAATATATGAATTGATCGCATTTTTTTCTAAAAAATAGAAACAGCGCAGAAAAATAATGGGTTAGTTGAGAAAATACGACAAGAAAAACAGGAATTGAAAGAAGTATACGGCCTTTCATGTTTTATCAGAAAAGCCGCATAATTGTCGTTATATCTTAGATAAAATATTGTTTTTCAGAAGAGCCAGCTCATCCTCAGTAATCATTCCGGAATCTCTCAGTTTCTGTAGACGTTCTAATGCGTCAATGACATCGTTTTTATCATCTACGTTAACACTAGAGCTGATTGAACTGTTCTCATGGGATACGGGCTTTTCATGAGATTCTGACTTCACAGGCTCACTGACTGAAGATGCCTTCTCCTGTTTTTTGTAGATAATTGTGTGTTCCTCAAATTTAGCTTCAAGTCTGTCAGCAATATTGGAGGACTTATTTGCAAGATTCTTTGCAAAATTGGCAATTCCGTCCCCTGCCACAGTACTCTCAAGATGCTTTTTGATACTCTCCTGCTCAGCCTGAGCCTCAAGAACAGGATCAACTCCACAGACTGTATTAGGATCAACATAAACAATAGGAGAGCCGTAATACATTCCAACCTGATCCTCAACATTACTCATATCCCATGTAGGCTTTTTTTCAAAATAGCGAGCATACATGAACATGAAGCGCATTGTCTTAACCTTTGAGATATCCCAGGCATCAAGATTCTGATTAAAAGCTCCGGCATCGTAGAACATGGAAGCCATGTTCTCCACATTGGAAACATTCCACATGCCGATATCCTGATTAAAGGAAGAAGCAAACTGGAACATTCCTCTCATATTCTTTACCTTGGATACGTTCCACCCAGAAATATCAGCGTTAAAGTTACGTGCATAACAGAACATATAGCTCATGTCTGTTACATTTGACACATCCCAGTCTTCAATTCCCTCAAAAAAGAAACGAGCCTGCTCACCACTGCTCAATGTCGGTTCAAAGAGGTGGCTCATGTCGGTAATCTTAGAAGTGTCAATTTCAGAGAGTTCAATTTCCTCATCTAAAATCAGTTTCCTAAGCTCTATTTTTGTCTTAGGATGGTATTTTTTTCTCATAAGTCTTTTGTTCTCTAATAGTTAACCAAAAATGAGGTTAAAGCTAACTTTTATTATAATTATTGAAAAAATGACGGAGTATATCTTACCTAGCAATACATTAACGTTCTATGCACTCTCTCGCAAAATTAAAGTATTTACGGACAAAATGAGAGCTGATATAGAGGTGCAGGTGAAGAAAAAAGATCTCCCAATGTCAGGAGATCCTTATAAAGGTATGTGTGATAATTGAGTTATTATTATAAAGCAAAAAAATTTTAGATTTCATTTAGTTATTGCATAATTTTATATATTTTTTGCACAATACCGCCACCCAACAAAAAAGCAACAGGACAGGTCTCGCAAAGCATAAAAATTATTCTTTTAAAACAATATATTAGATAAGATTTTTAGAAAAAAAGAAAGGAGAGATCATGGTGCTACCTGGCAGAATTGAACTGCCGACCTACTGGTTACGAATCAGTTGCTCTACCTACTGAGCTAAGGTAGCATCAAGAAGATGAACTAATTTTAAGAAATACTTATATTTTTTTCAATAATTCTTTTGTTACAATGAAAAAAATTAGGAGAATTTATGAACAGTGGTTACAGCTTAATCGTTTACAATGTCATAAGACTTGTAACTCTTTATCTTTTTACTGTGAATGCCTACGCGTCACTGCCTACCGATACCACCAGACTTCTAATTCTGCTTTTCACAACTGGTATCATCATGTTCTCAGGCTACAGACTGCACAAGCAAAACCGTTATTTCCCAACCATGTTTACCTGGTCTTTAGGAGCACTGCCATGGGCTTTCTTTTTAGAAATGAGACTGCTCTACGGCAGCTTTGAAATTGATATGGTTAAATATGTGGATAAGTACAGCTACTCAATTGCTGTTTACAACTCCTTCCGCTATGTGCTGTCGCTCTTTGTCTGTTATGTAATTTTAAAGGACCTGTATCATTCCATTAAAAATGGACTTTAATAACGATGCTCCTCTGTCTGCATAAAAACAGAACAACGGAGCATCTATACATACACTACTAGAAACGAGGTAAAAACGCAGGAATAAGAGCCCCCCCCTGCATTTGTTTAATTATTTCAGCCACTGCTCCTGACTGATAATAGAACAGAGCTCTTCTTAAAATTCTCTGTTTGTCCCCTTCAAGATTTGAATTTGCAACCAGCACCTTCACAAAAGGATTATCGCTATCACCAAGATCCAGTTTTTCTCTGAAGATTGAATCTGTTACAGGATTAAGTCCATTTTCAAAGGCATAATTGCCATTTATAAAAGCACAGGTTACCTCATCAAGACTACCGTAGAGCAAAGCTGCATCATATAGTTTGAATTCAAGATGAAACTGATTCTTTGTAAATACAATCTCTCCTGACTGAGGATCAATCTCAAAATCAATCAGATCTTCACCTTGTAAAACCTTCAAAGCACGAATCTCATTAGCTCTATCAGCAGGAACAGCAACTGAATCTCCCTTGTTCAGCCATTTCAGACCTTTAATTCTTTTTGAATAAATTCCTATCGGATCAAGATATGTCTCACCATATATTTCGAAATCATAATGCTTTTCAGAGATTTCAGCATTTAGAAAAGCCTTATGCTGATAAGCATTGGCGTCAATCAGCCCTTCTGAAAGCTCCTTGTTTGGAGAGAAATAATCGCTGTAGGTTACAATCTCCAACTCGATATTCTCTTTTTTAAGTTTCTGCTCAACATATTCCCATGGCGAGTTTTCATTCCCCACCACCCCAAGTTTTATTTGTCTTACCTTTTCTGACATAGTTCTTTTTCCTTTTTTTTATTGGTTATTATTCTAAATTTCGCTGCGGGCGTGCATATCCTCGTAAATTAAACGGGCTGTTGCACCGACAGTTCTGAAGGGCTCAGGAGGAAGCCAGTTTGGCCTGAATGTCTTTTTAACATATCTAAACTCTTCGCTGTCGACTCCGGTTGCCCAGTCTGCAAGGAAAGTACCTACAGTTGCGGCACGCGTTACTCCGGTTCCGTCACCAACTGCTCCTGCAAAAATATTCTTAGCCGGATTCTAAAATAAAGGCTGAGTGTTTCCTGTGATTGGTATATATCCACCATAGACATACTCAAAGTTAACATCCTTTAACTGAAGAAAACGATTGTTAAAGGCACGGCGTAGTTTATAAACAGATTTGTATAGTCGGCTGTTATCTATATTGATATGAGTTGCAAAGGTGATATCGGTTCTGACATAGAGTCTTCTGCTTCTCGTATAACGCAGTGTAGCTCCACCGGGATGAGCCGCTGTTACACCCCAGGGACTGGCGCCATTAAGAGTTTTAATCTCATCATCATTAAGCTCTCTTGTAAAAGCTCCAAAGCTATGAATACCAGCAATACGATTAGAAAGAGGAACTCCAAAATTTTTAAGAAAACCACTTACAGTCAGAATTACCTTTCTGCATTTTATTGTTATTCCACTGGCCAGAATTACGTTTGGAATATCACCTTCTTTAACCTCAATAACAGGAGTATTCTCAAAGACACTTACGTTTTCAGGAAGAACTGTTGCAAGTCCTCTGACTGTCTCAGAAGGATTGATTAAGATAGTGCCTGGGGTATAGAGAGATTTGATGTAAAAATTTGTTCCAAGACGCTGTGAGGTTTCAGCCGCATCGAACCACTGATAAGGAGCCTCCATCACATCCAGAAATTCAGCAAGCTGCTCGAGATAACTTAAATTGCTTTTAATTCTGGCAGCCTGATGCATTCCATCCTGATGCCAGTCGCATTCAAGATGATTCTCCTCCTTGATTTTCTTCATTCTCTCGATAACAAATTTATTAAGACGAAAACGCCATTTCTGGTCTTCAAAAGTGAATTTTGGATCACCAACAATGCTATGAGGGACATCTATGATGAAACCTGCATTTCTTCCAGAGGAGAAGTAACCTATTGGAAAGGCATCAATAAGAGCTATACTTGCATTCTTATCATTTTCAGCAAGACGAAAAGCAGCATTTACACCAGCAAAGCCTCCTCCAACCACAACATAGTCATAGGAAGGCTGGATTTCACTGCGAGCCTTAAAACGATAATTCCTGTAACGACTGGTTTCGAACCAGCCGTTTTTTCCAGACTCCTCAGGAAAGTAATCAGTTTTTTTCATGCTAAACTCCTAATGTGATGTTTTCCTGATAATGTAATTACCACCTTTCTGAATCACACTAACCATCAGAAGGATCACGACAATAGTAATGTAGGTAACATCTGTCTGTCCGCGCTGATGCCCGTAGCGGATTGCAAAATCTCCAAGGCCTCCGCCGCCGATTGCTCCCGCCATTGCAGTAAGACCGATTAGACTAATTGCAGTAATCTGAGAAACTCTTACCAATGCAGGAATACTCTCCTTAAGATAAACTCTGAAAATAATCCCCAGAGGAGATGAGCCCATGGACTTTGCTGCTTCCACAAGCCCTTTATCAACATTTGACAAAGCGCTTTCAACCTGTCTTGAGAAGAAAGGTACCGTGCCCACTACCAGAGGAACAATAGCACCTGTAGTTCCGATTGCAGTGCCCACAATAAATCTTGAAAAAGGAATAAGAGCAGCAAGCAGAATCACAAAAGGAATTGAACGAAACACATTGATAAGTCGGTCTAAAATTCCAAATACACTCTTTTTCTCCAGAATTCCTCCCTGTTTTGTAACAATCAGAGTCACGCCAAGAATAATTCCAAGCAAGAATGCAATGCCGCCAGAAACAAGCATCATATACAGAGTCTGCAAGGTTGAAAGCCACAGTTCATCTAGCTTTGAGGCAACGTGAGGAAATAGAGTATTAAATAAATCAGCCATTTTTCAGGACCTCCACATTTACATTCTTTGTGGCAATATAAATAAGTGCATTTTCAACATCCTCATAGCGGCCAGAGAGAATCCCCACGGTACCGCCGATAGGAGAATTGTTTACGAGCTCCACATCCGCATAAAGAATGTTCATCTTCACATTGAAACGAGATGTCATTAAGGATATAAGCGGCTCAGAAACTCCAGGGCCCCTGTAGGATAATCTTACAAATTTCTCTCCAGGCTTAAGATCGCATAAAAGAGGATGCTCAAAGGAAAGATGCTCTGCTTTTGAAAGATTCGATGCTGCCTTTACAAAATTCTGGGTTATCTTTTCCTTAGGATTTGCGAAAACCTCAAATGTTGAGCCCTGTTCTACCAGGTGACCGTTCTCAAGTACAGCTACCCTGCAGCAAATGTCTTTAACCACAGCCATCTCATGAGTAATGATGACAATTGTGATTCCTAGCTCGGCATTAAGTTCCTTTAGAAGGCCTAAAATCTCGTGAGTAGTCTGAGGATCTAAAGCAGATGTAGCTTCATCACATAGCAGAACCTGTGGAGAGGAGGCCAATGCCCTGGCTATAGCAACACGCTGTTTCTGCCCTCCTGATAGCTCTGATGGATATGAATCAGCTTTACTTTCAAGATCAACTCGCCTTAAAAGCTCAATTGCTCTTTTTCGTTGTTCCTCTTTTTTAATTCCCTTGTGAGACAGAGGGTAGATTATATTTTCAAGCACGGTTCTTGAGGGCATCAGATTGAAATGCTGAAAAATCATACCGATACCAGATCTTGCTTCTCTAAGCTCTTTTGGAGACAAGGCTGTTAGATTAAGTCCATCTACGCTGACAATGCTTCCCTTATCCGGTATTTCCAGAAGATTGATACAACGTACCAGAGTTGACTTTCCTGCGCCAGAAAAACCAATGATTCCAAAGATTTCACCTTTTTTTATTTCCAGTGACACATCATCCACTGCCTTAAAGGAAACGCCGTCACGTTCAAAGGTTTTTGAAACATGCTCAAGTTTTATCATCTATCTTACCTATCACTTATTTTTATGCAGTTATCTAGCAGCTAAAAAGAACTCTTTATCTGCGGAAGCAGGATAAAGAGTTAAAGTCTGCTTAATAGTTGAATACAGGAACCTCTCCTCCGTGATACAGCTCCTTGATGATTTCAGCTGTTTCCTTAGTCTGATATGCAGCGATAATCTTTTTGAACAGCGGATTATCCTTATTATCAGAACGGGCGGCAATTATATTGATGTAAGGATTATCAAGATCAACCTTGCCTACACCGTCAGAGAAAATTGGATCAGTAGTTGGATTCAGATCATTGTCTACAGCATAATTTGAATTGATAATGGCTGCTGCAACATCAGGAAGAAGACTAGGTGTATTTCCGGCATCTACTTCATAAATCTGGATGTTCCTAGGATTTTCGGTTATATCACGTACAGTTGGAATATAGCCCTTTGAAGGATCAAGCTTGATAATACCAGCGAGTTCCAGAACCTTAAGAGCACGACCGCCATTGGTTGGATCATTAGGTATAGCGATGGTATCTCCATCTTTAAGTTCACTTACGTTTTTAATCTTTTTTGAATAAAGACCTAAAGGAGAGATGATGGTATTGGCAATAGGCTCAATCTTATAGTCATGAGCTTCAACATCTGCTTTGAGATAGGCCACGTGCTGGAAGGCGTTAAGATCAATTTCACCGTCATTAAGCGCACGGTTAGGCAGAGTATAATCAGCAAACTTGACTAAGGTAAGGTTTACACCTTCATTTTTAAGTCTCTTTACAACATCTTCCCATGCCTCGTTATGTTCTCCTACTACGCCAAGTTTGACTTCATTAGGTTCATCAGCAAAAGCTGCAGAAGCAGTAAAGAAAGTTAATCCAACAAATGCTGCGGTCAGAAGATTCTTAATATTTTTCATAATATGTTCCTTTTGTTTATTCAGCTGGTTAATGACTTTTATATACGACAATCAGAGTTCAGAGCCTGCATATAAATCCTTGTATTTAAGGAAGGCTGTTGCACCTAGTGTACGCAGAGGCTCTGGAGGCAGATAGCTTGGATGATAGGCTCGCTTTATATAATCAAGTTCACTACTATCTCTATGTTGAATTAGATCAGCAAGATAGGTTCCAAGAATTGCAGCTCTGGTAACGCCAGTGCCATCCGAGGTAACACCTGCATAGATATTTTTGGCAACCTCACCGAACAGTGGTCTGGTATTTCCGGTAAAGGAAATCAAACCTCCGTACTTGTATTCAAACTCAACATTTTCAAGTTCAGGGAAGCGTCTTATAAAAGCTCTCCTTAGGAAGAAATCAGAGCGGTCAAATTTCTTCTGGGAAATATTTAGATTAGTTGCAAAATCAATGTCGGTTCGAACAAATATTCGATGATCCGGAGTAAATCTTAAAGTTGCACCTGATGGATGAGTTGCGGTTATTCCCCATGGACGGACATTTTTAAAGTTCTCAAGTTCACCATCTTTAAGCTCACGCGTTAGAGCACCATAGCTATGAATTGCGGCAACATTTGAGGCAGAAGCGAATCCAAAACGACTTAAAAATGCATTTACAGTAAGGATAACCTGTCTTGTTACAATCTCTCTGCCGTCAGAGAGAATTACCTTTGGAATCGCCCCATCTTCAACCTGCGCAACTTTAGTGTTTTCAAATACGGACACATTTGAAGGCAAAGCTGTAGCAAGGCCTCTTATAACCTCTGATGGATTGTTTAGGATTGTATCCTTTACATAAATGGCATCTTTATAGAAGGAAGTTCCTAATCTTGATGAAAGCTCATCTCCCTTAAGACGTTCATAGCCTAAACCAAGTCTTTGCAGATGACCTTCCAGAGCATCCAGAGCTGCAACATTTCTCTTTTCACGTACAGCCTTATACATGCCGTCCTGTCGCCATTCAAACTCAAGCTTGCTCTGTTCCCTTATCTTTTCAATACGGGAAACCACGGTTTTGTTTAAATGAAGAAGCCATCTCTGATCATCCAGGGTGAAATGATCAAAGCCAATCAGAGCTTTAGCAACCTGAGCAATAGTTACAAAGCCTGCATTTCTGCCAGAGCTGTAATAACCTACAGGAAGAGCATCAAGCAGAGCTATTTTTGCTGAAGGATTATTCTCTGATAGTCTAAAGGCTGCGCTAACTCCGCCAAAACCGGCACCAACTACTACATAGTCATAATTGTTTTTTATTTCCGATGGATCTGTAAACTTATGTTCCTTGTATTTTGATAGTTCATACCATGGATTTACCCCTGATCCTTCAGGGAAACTTGAAGTTCTATACATACATTTCTCCCTAATACGCCTTCAACATAAACGGCGTCAGACGAATGAACTAGATCTAACTTTTTGAAATTATTAAAAGTAAATAAAACTGGAGAGAGACAGACGTCTACATTCGGGAACAGCAAAGATGAGAACAGGATAGTAAGGTTCCTGACAGGAAAAATATGGAGAGTGAAAAAATATTCCGATTAGGTTTGTTTTTTCTTGATACAACAGCAGACATTTTTATTTCCTCAAAAATTCTCTATTTTTGATTTTATTTGGAGCAGGATTTCTTCCTGAATCCTTATACAAACGTTTAGCTTACGTTTATGTTTATTATGGCATAGAAAATTTACTTTTCTAATACTATTTTCTGATAAACAGTTATAGACAATAACTATAACAGCGCACTGAATGAAGGAAAGCTTTATACAACACAGATTGTCTTCCGTGATCTTTAGAATGCACCATTAGGAAGCAAAATAGAAAGAGTCTAATACCGCAGGAGAAAGGAAAAAACATTCTTAGTATTAAAGAAAAAAATCAAATAAGGAAAAATAATCTCTTTTTTAAGGTCTTTAATTGATAGTTTTATAAAAAATTTTTCATCTTTCTTGTATAATAACGAGACGAAAATCAAAGATTTTTTTTGCTTAGAAAAAAACTTTGATAAAGAGTTTACTTTAAATAGAAAGAACAAATTAAGACATAGAGGGACTATCACAAAATGGAGCAGCTTAACGGTGTAGCCTTAGTAGGAGACGTTGGCGGTACCAACGCACGTCTTGCATTAGTTAACTTAGCAGACGGAACCTTATCAAATACCAAGGTATACTCATCTGTTGACAACGACTCACTTGAGAAGGTTATTATCAAATACAGAGAAGAAACTGGTGCTGTATTTGATTCAGCATGTATCGCAATCGCAACCATGCTGAACGGTGATCATGTAAAGATGACCAATAACCCATGGGAATTCTCAATTTCAGAGATGAAGAAGAACCTGAATCTTGAAAAACTAATCTTCATCAATGACTTCACTGCAATGTCTATGAGCGTTACCGCAATCAAGACCGAGGATATGGTTCAGATCGGTGGTGAAGAAATCGTCGAAAAAGCTCCTAAGGCAATCTACGGTGCCGGTACCGGTCTGGGTGTCGGTTACCTGATCTATGCTGAAGGCAAGTGGATTCCTCTTCCAACTGAAGGTGGTCACGTTGATATCGCTGTTCAGTCTGACAGAGATGACTCAATTCTAAAGGTTCTACGTAAGAAGTTTGACCACGTATCAGGAGAGCGTCTACTATCAGGTCAAGGCCTAGTTAACACCTATCAGGCTATAGCAGAACTGAATGGTCATGAAGTTAAGGATCTTGTTCCTGCTGATGTTACCGGTGGTGCTTTTGCTGAGGATCCAGATCCAGACTGCAAAGAAACTATTGATATGTTCTGTAAGCTAATGGGTTCTTTCGGAGGAAACCTTGCTCTGAACATTCTTGCAAAAGGCGGTGTTTATATTGCCGGCGGTATCGTTCCTAGATTCATCGACTACTTCAAGAAATCAGAATTCCGTAACGAGTTCGAATCAAAGGGTCGTTTCAACCACGCATTAAACAAGATTCCTGTATACGTAATTTCTCAGGGAGATGCTGGTTTACTAGGCGCAGGTGCTTATGTTCGTCAGGAACTGGGTGCTAAGTTATAATCCAGACTACGGATTGACTCAAGGGGGAGCAAAAAGCTCCCCCTTTTCGTTTCTGAAAAAAGCTTTTCTTAAACAATAACAGATTAGTTTCTAACCAAAAAATTCAAGAATATTCTCAGCTATTTCTCGACAGCATGATTCCAGTGCAAAATGACCGCTATTAACGCCTATAACCTTTGCATTTGGAACATCTCTTTTGAAAGACTTTGCGCCTTCAAAAATAAAGGAAGGATCATTCTGTCCCCAGATTGCTAAAAGCTTAGGCTGGTGCTCTCTTAGATATTCCTGAAACTTTGGATAGAGTTTGACATTAGTCTGATAATCAAAAATAAGGTCTGACTGCTTCTCTGCATAGTCGTCTATTGTATTTGCATAATAAATATCAAGACAATAACCATCTGGCACAACAGTATCTGGTTCGGTACCAAATGTATACTGACCTTTTACTGTTTCAAAAGAAAAGGCTGATTTATACTGTTCTCTAAGTTCTTTGGTTGGATTTTGCCAGTACTGAGCTCTAGCCTCCCATTTCCTGCCAAGTCCTTCTTCATAAACATTACCGTTCTGACTTACAATTCCAAGTATTTTTTCAGGATGACGCATCGCGATTCTAAAGCCGATTGGCGCACCGTAATCAAACACATACATATAGAACTTTTCAAGATTTAAAGCTTCGATAAATCCATCAACATAGTTTGTTAGGTTTTCAAATGTATACTTAAAACTGTCTCTAGAAGGAGCATCAGATTGTCCAAAGCCAATCAGATCTGGTGCAATAACAAGAAATTTCTCTTCAAGCATTTTCATCAGATCACGATACATATGACTTGATGAAGGAAAGCCATGTATCAGAAGAAATACAGGTTTATCAGCAAAACCAGATTCACGATAAAAAATCTTTAATCCATTTACTTCAATGTGCTGAACTTTCATTCTCTACTCCACAAAAGAAACTTATTTGCTACGAGAAATAATAAGCTTATTTGCTATCTTTATCAAAGATAACAAAATAGTTTTGTCATATCTATTTGAGATATAGTATAATTAATATCAAAAAATAATTCTCAATAAGAAAGGCAAAGCTATGGAAATCTCAACCTTAAAAATGTTCGTAAAAGTTGCAGAACTTAAAAGCTTTTCAAAAGCCGCTACAGCGATGGATATTGCTCAATCATACGTATCAACAAGAATTCATCAGTATGAAAAAGAATTAGGTACAGAACTATTCATACGACATAACAAGGGAGTTGAGTTGTCTGCTCAGGGAATAATCTTTCTTGACTATGCAAAAAGAATCTTAAGAATGGTGGATGAAGCAGAAAATATATTCAGCAAAAATTCAAATACAGGCCTGCTGAGAATCAGTACTATGCAATCAACTGCACAGACATATCTTCCTGCAATATTAAGTGAATTTCATAAACATTTCCCTGAATATAAGCTGAAAATCAGCACCTCAAATGCAGCAATGAATATTGAAAAATTATTCAGATATGAAGCTGAATTTGTTTATGTAGCAGGATCAATCGACTCAAATGATATTTCTTCAGTAAAGCTTACTGATGAAAAACTCGTACTTATATCCAATCAGAAAATTAATGACTTACGAGGATTTTTGTCTGCAGGAAATATTACTCTATTAGCATTTCCTTCTGGTTGTGCATATAGAAAACAGACAGAGAAATGGCTAGAAGCTCAAAATATAACTATAAATAATTTAGTTGAATGTGATTCCATTCCTGCAATCCTGTCATCAGTCACTGCTGGAATGGGATGTTCAGTTCTTCCAAGTCATTTAGTTAATGACCATATTAAAAATGGATATGTCTACGCAAATGAACTTCCACGGAAATTCAGCAATATTCCATTAAATTTGTGTTACAGAAAGGATATGAAACTTAATGAAGGAATGAAACAATTCATCGAAATCAACAAAAAAAATATAAGATAAAAAAATAAAGGGGAAGCTGAAAAAATCTTCCCCTTTTGTTAGTTTTTATGGAATTCTTTTTTTTATGGATTAAATGGCCATACTAGAGGAATAATAAATACACTCACAATGTAGCCAATAATACACAATGGAGTACCAACCTTAATATAATCAATAAAGTGCAGTCCGGCTGGATTCATAACCATAACATTTGGTGGAGTGGCAACTGGTGTTGCGAAGGCGCAGGAGGTTGCAATTGAAATTGCCATTACCACAGCATATGGAGAAACATGAAGCTCCTCAGAAATTGAAATACCGATAGGAATTAGCAGAGCCGCAGTTCCTGTATTAGACATAAACTGAGTCAGACCGCAGGAAATAATGAACAGGACTGACATCATAACTGTATCTGAAGGATTTTCACCCATCAGTCCAATAACAGATTCAGCAATCATCTTACCTGCACCTGTCTTTTCCAATGCACCTGCAATTGGGAGCATACCTGCAAACAGGAATATGGTAACCCAGTCAATTCCCTTATATGCCTGTTTTTCTGTAATACATTTCGTCATTACACAGGCAACAGCACCGATAATTGCAATCATAGCCTGAGACAAACCTGGAATACCAAAGATAAGGCCATAGATAACAAAAATCAGAATAGCAAGAACAGTCCAACGCTGACGTGGTGAACCAGATCCAGTAAGTTCGTTACCTAACACACCTAAATCAGAATCATTTTTTGGAAGAAGCTTTCTTCCAACAAAAACCATGAAGAAAACGCTAATGAAGGCAATTGGAGCGCCAACAAAAGCAAACTCAAAGAAACCAAATGGGGTCAGACCATGTTCCTGAAGAGCAGATACCGCAAACATGTTTGGAGGAGTACCAACCATGGTCATCATACCACCCGCGTTAGCCGCTACAGCCATCGCCATAAGGATAGCCGTTGCAGGAATCTTTGCCGAGGCACAAACACCGATAACCATTGGCATTAAACATGCGATAGTACCGGTATTTGAAGCAAAAGCTGACATAATGATGGTAAGAATCATAAATGAAATCATCAGAGGGACTTCACTGGTACCGACTCGTTTTACAACCAGTCTTCCTATAGTCTGAGCAAGGCCAGATTCAAGCATGGCCGTACCGACTACGAACATACCAGCAAACAGAACAACGGTATCGTTGGACAGTCCGGAGAAGGTTTCTTTAGGCGTAAGAACTCCAAACACACCTAAACTAAGAGTTCCTAATATTGAAGTTACGGCAACAGGAATCAACTCTGTTACAAACAGAAATGCCACTACGCCGAGTACGATTAAAGTTATTGTAGCGTGATCCATACTCTATCCTTATGTTGGTAAAAAATACCTGTTCCTTTTTTACCATGTTATAAAAGGCTTTTATGTGAGAGATTACGCAACGAAGAAAAGATTGATTGAATTAATTAGAAAAATGTTATCAATTTCAAATAAAAAAGCACATAAAAAAAGATTTAAAAATAATTAGATCGAAGAATAAGAAGAAGAAAAAAACAAATTACTCACACTTACCGCAATTTGAACAGCCATTGCAGACAGCACGCATACCGCATTTATCGCATTTGACTCGAAAAAAAGGCTTATAAAGATCTGAATCGTAAATCTGCAATCCTAAAGCATCTACAAGCTTAAATCTGATATCCTTACCTATATAGGTAAGACCAGATTTAAAAGCCTGAGTACTCTGAACTGCACTGCCTTCTATATGGTATCTGCGACCATCCTTTACAAAATAATTGCCTGTACCACAGAAAATAAAAGTAACGTTATATCTACAACATTCATCAGATAGTTTTTTTACCCATTCATAATGACATTCGCGGGCTCCAGCGTAATTCTCTCCATCACAGATTACCTGCTCAAGCTGGCCTGAAGCTAAATACTTATCCAGAGAGACCGGCCCAATAAAAGGAGCACACATCACACCTTTATGTTTAAACGGTAAATCCAGAAGAATAGGAATTCTCTCATCTGCACGTCGCTGATTCTCGGCAGAAACATTAAAGAAAACATTCTCATATCCATCATGCCAGTCTGCTGGTAAATGCGACATTACTCGCTGAGGTCTTTTGGTTAAAAGAAAGAATTTAACATCTGAACGCTGACGAATGATTTTCCATGCTTCATCTCTCCAGAGATCGGCTTCCTCCAAAAAGAAATCAGAAGTCATACAGACTCGAAGCATCTCTCCAGACTGAACCTTATATGCACCGTTCTTATTTTTCTCAAGAGGATAATAGAAAGACTTAGTCCGATAGATATCGGCACCGTTTCTGTCTCGAATACTATCCTGAAAAAACATATAACAGTTTCTACAGCCTTCAGAGATTTTTATACAACCGTGCCAAGGATTCCAGATATCGTGCAAAACAGATACCTCAGTTTTAAACGAAACGTCCAGAGACAATAATCCCCGGAGAACCGGGGATTGAAAAGATTAATCTAGGAAACCGCGAAGGCCTTGAGATCTGCAAGGATGACGCAGCTTTCTTAAGGCTTTAGCCTCAATCTGACGAATACGCTCACGGGTAACACCAAACTGTCGACCAACTTCTTCAAGAGTATGATCAGATGGCATACCGATACCAAAACGCATACGCAGAACCTGAGCTTCACGTGGAGGCATTTCGTCAAGAACACCGTTAATAGCATTCTTCAGGCTCTCTGATGTAGCAGCTTCAGCTGGTACAACAATTGAGCTATCCTCAATGAAATCGCCTAAATGTGAATCGTCATCATCACCAACAGGAGTCTCTAAAGAAATAGGCTCCTTAGCAATCTTCATTACCTTACGGATCTTCTCCTCAGGTAAGCCCATCTTTACAGAAAGCTCTTCTGGAGTTGGTTCTCTGCCCTTCTCCTGAAGCATCTGTCTGGAAATACGGTTCAGCTTGTTAATGGTCTCAATCATGTGAACAGGAATACGGATGGTACGAGCCTGATCAGCAATTGATCTTGTAATTGCCTGTCTAATCCACCAGGTAGCATAAGTGGAGAACTTGTAACCACGACGGTACTCAAACTTATCCACAGCCTTCATCAGACCGATGTTACCTTCCTGAATCAGATCCAGGAACTGTAAACCACGGTTTGTATACTTCTTGGCAATAGAAATAACCAGACGAAGGTTAGCTTCAACCATGTCTTTCTTAGCTTTCTTAGCCAGAGCATCGCCCTTCATAACACGTCTTGCAAGATCACGCAGACGAGCAATAGAAATGCCAGAGTTTTCTTCGATCTCACGAAGAACATTTACACACTTCTGAACATCAGCCTCATATTCTTTAAACTTGGCGTGTGAAGGTTTCTTAACCTTGCAGGCTTTCTCGAACCAGCCCATGTCGGCAACATTCTCATTTTCGTTATAGAACTTCTTGAGCTCGTCAATTTTCATTCCACAACGGCCAACAGCAATTTCTCTGATTCTTCTGTCCTGACGCTTAACACTATCCATAGTGTCATGCATCTTGCGAAGTAATGACTCAAGCTGAGAAGGAACAATCTTGAAGCACTGGAAGATTTCAATCAGCTTATCAAGTTCCTTCTGATACTTCTTGTCGGTCATAGACTTCTGACGAGCTGCAGTTACCTTGTCAAACTGCACTCTAAGTTCAGTAAATCTCTTGCGGGTTTCTTCTGGATCAGGACCAGAATCATTTGGAGAATCTGCACCATCGTCAGCATCATCCAGATCATCATCTTCATCTGAATCATCAGAAATCTGAGCCTTCTTCTTGGATTTCTTAGCGCTCTTCTTTGAAGGTGCATCACCTAAATCGATATCACCATCAGCCTCGTCAAGAGCTTCAAGCTCCTTATCCAGCTCTGCTTCAGCGTTCTCATCAATATCTTCAAGAACTTCAGTGTCATCCTGAGAAGGTGCACCATCAGCAAAACCGTTGATAATGTCGCCAATCTTGATTTCAGATAAAGGATCCATTGTCTGCTCGTAACGTGCAAACAGTTCTTCCATTGCCTGAGGATACTCTACAAGACAAACCTGAACTTCATTAGTACCTTTCTCAATTCTCTTTGAGATCTCGATTTCGTCTTTGCGGGTTAACAGAGAAACGTTACCCATTTCACGCATATACATGCGAACCGGATCAGTTGTTCTGCCAATATCAACAGAACTGTCCAGCTGATTTGCTACAATTTCGACATCTTCAGAGTCAGTCTGGGAATTGCCATTCAGAAGAATATCGTCTGCCTCTGGAGGAGTTTCACATACAGTGATACCCATATCAACAAAGGTCTGAATGAAAACTGAAAGCTGATCGCCACTAATAATATCAGGTGGAATTAAATCATTGATTTCATCAATTGTTAAGTAACCTTGTTCTTTACCCTTAGCGATAAGTTGCTTGAACTCAGTACTTGCAGAATTATTATCCATTTATCTTAGTAGTCCTGGGAGCTGTAGTCATATGACACGAAATGGGTAAGGTTACCCTTGCCCATCCCGACTTAATATTTATAGGCTAGAAAATCACAAAAAGCAAAAAGATTTTCGCAATTTTTTTTATTCTAGCTCAAGGTCATCAGGTAGTGATGCGTTGTGATAAACGTTCTGGACATCATCAAGATCTTCCATTGCGTCAATCATTCGCATGAACTTAACTGCAGTTTCAGCGTCTAACTGAGCTTCAGTTGATGGAACCATAGAAATTTCAGCATTTGTAGGCTTAATTGATGCAGCTTCAAATGCCTCAACAACATCAGCGAAAGACTCTGGAGCAGTATAAACATCGATTGAACCATCATCGTTGGTTACAATGTCATCAGCACCAGCCTCTAGACCGATTTCCATTGCCTTTTCTTCATCAATAGGCATCTTTCCATCTTCGTCTTCAGCGAAACTGATAACACCTTTCTTGGTGAACAGGTAGCCAACAGAACCTGAAGTACCCAGATTACCACCAAACTTGGTAAAGGCGTGTCTTACGTCAGATGCAGTACGGTTGTGGTTATCAGTCATGCATTCAACCATAACAGCAGCACCGCCAACACCGTAACCTTCGTAGGTGATGTTCTCTAAATCAACACCATCACCACCGCCAACACCACGCTCGATTGCACGCTTGATGGTATCACGAGTCATGTTCTGAGCTAATGCAGCAACAACTGCAGAACGTAAACGAGGGTTGCTTGATTCATCACCGCCACCCATACGAGCAGCAGTTGTGATTTCACGAATCAGTTTTGTAAAGATTTTTCCACGCTTAGCATCCTGTGCTGCCTTACGGAAACGAATATTGGCCCACTTGGAATGTCCTGACATTTTTTTCTCCTACTTCACGCCTAGCGTTATTTTTCGATATCGGTTACAGCAATAGCAAGCTCATTTAAAGCATCGCTGTTTGCAAAATTAGGTGCATCTGTCATTAAACATGCAGCTGCTGTTGTCTTAGGGAACGCAATTACATCACGAATATTGTCGGTGCCTGCGATAAGCATAGTTACACGATCCAGACCAAATGCAAGACCAGCGTGTGGAGGAGCACCGAATGATAGAGCGTCTAACAGGAAGCCAAACTTCTCGCGAGCCTCTTCCTTAGAAATACCTAAAACAGTAAACACAGCGTTCTGCATATTCTGATCATAGATACGAACAGAACCACCTCCTGACTCATAACCGTTGATTACAAGGTCATATGCATCAGCATAAACTGACATAGGGTCAGCAATCAGCTGCTCTGGAGTTACATCCTTAGGAGCAGTAAATGGGTGGTGCATAGCAGTTAAACCAGCTTCTTCGGTCATCTCGAACATTGGGAAGTCAACAACCCATAATGCCTTATAACCGTCAGCAACAAGATTTGCATCCTTTGCAGTCTTAAGACGCAGTGCACCCATGGCTGTTGCAGTCTTAACTCTTGGACCACAGCCGATAAATACCATATCGCCGTCTTTAGCACCTGATAAAGCTACTAAATCAGTTAACTCTTTCTCTGTTACGTGCTTGCCGAAGGAAGCTTTCAAGCCTTCTGCGCCTTTAGCAATCTCATTAACCTTGATGTACAGAAGACCTGAACCGCCCATCTTCTTGACATAATCAGTATAGTCATCAATCTGACGACGGGTCAGTGCTGCGCCGCCTGGCAGAGCGAAAGCGATAACACGTGACTTATCATCACATGCAGCCTCTGATAAAACCTTGAACTCTGAATTCTTAACAGCTTCATCAACCAGCTTTAATTCAAAGTCGATTCTTAAATCAGGCTTGTCAGAGCCGAATCGATCCATTGCATCTTCCCAGGTCATTACAGGAAGCTTGCCTAAATCAACATTCTTCATGTTCTTGAACAGAGAAACAATCATTTCCTCCATGATGTCTCTTACGTCCTGAGAAGTCATGAAAGAGGTCTCAACATCGATCTGAGTGAACTCAGGCTGTCTGTCAGCACGAAGATCTTCGTCTCTGAAGCACTTTACAATCTGATAGTATCTGTCGTAACCCGCAATCATCAGCAACTGCTTGAATAGCTGTGGTGACTGAGGTAAAGCATAGAACTTACCATGGTGAACACGTGAAGGAACCAGATAATCACGAGCACCTTCAGGAGTAGCTTTAGTCAGCATTGGGGTTTCGATATCTAAGAAACCATGTGAATCCATAAACTGACGTACAAAATGGGTAATCTTTGCACGGGTGGTTAACATATTAACCATCTGTGGACGGCGTAGGTCTAAGTATCTGTAACGTAAACGCTGCTCTTCAGTATTTTCCTGATTGAAGTCAAGAGGAAGTGGAGCTGCCTTGTTGAAGATCTTAAGTTCACTGGCGTAAACTTCGATTTCACCTGTTGCCATCTTTGAATTGATCTGATCAGCAGGACGTGCTTTTACAGTACCCTTCACGCAGATACAGAACTCATTTCTTAAAGTTGAAGCAACTTCATGTAACTGCTGATTATCAGGCTCAAATACCACCTGAACAATACCGGTACGGTCACGAAGATCAATAAAAATTAAACCACCTAAATCGCGTCTACGGTTAACCCAGCCACATAGTGTAACCTGAGTATCTTTGGCGCTAAGATTTACATTACCACAGTAAATTGAACGCATTGACATAAAATTATATTAGCCTCTTTATCTATAGGCATAGACTAGAAAAATGGCAGATCTCTCCATTATATAAAAGCTTAACGGCCTTTATTTATGGACTAATCTCAGAAGACTCGTCCGTAAAACATGAACAGATCGCGCAAAATAACACTATTTCAAAATTTCCACATTATACGAAATAAATGAGATCTAATCAACAATTTCAGAATATTAGATATTGGTTAAATGGCTTTAATACGCCAATTTTGCGGTTATATATTTTTTGTAAAATAAGATGATCCAACAAGGTGAATTCTTCGTAGCTCAATCAGAATATGTTTAAACTATAAATATATTCACTTTTCAAGTTATGATTATGATAAGGAGCAAACTTAGTAAAAGAACAAAATTTTTTCAAAATATGAAGATAACTCCACCATAACTTAATAAGTTATATTTCAACTAACGTCAAAAACTGTGATCTGGTGCAAATTTCTGCACCATTCTTAAACAATTCTTTATCACACAGCAAAAAAGTAAAATTATGCTAAAATGAGACAAGCCTAAGGAGGTTTATTCTATGATCAATGCTCTTAAGAAAATCGTTTTTGCAGCTTGTATTGGAGTTATGTCCTTTTCAAGTGTTGCAGCCCCTGAATCAGCTACTCAGAAAAAAGTATTAAATGTCGGTTGTGAGGGTGCATTTGCACCTTTCACTTATATAAATGATGAAGGTAATATCACAGGATTTGATATTGACCTGATAAAAGAGCTTGGTGAACACTTAGGTTATGATGTCAAAATCAATGTAATGCAGTTTGACGGCCTGATTCCATCCCTAATGGTTGGCAACATCGACCTGATTATTTCAGGTTTCACCATTACAGATGAAAGAGCCAAAAAGGTAGATTTCTCTGATCCATATTATCTCTGCGGTATGAGTTATGTTATCAATAAGAAGAATCTAAATAAATACGACTCTTATGAAAAGCTCAACGGACAAACTCTGTGCACTCAGCTAGCAGCAACCGGAACTAACTTTGCTCAGAAGTACCTGCCAAAGTCACACTTAAAGATATTCAATGCTCCACCAGAGACTTATATTGAATTAGGTAATGACAGCTGTGTAGCTGCAGTTCATGATAAGCCAGTAAATGATTTCTTCCTGGCAAGAGATGTTTCCGGTAAATTCACTTCTGTTGAAATTACTCAGCATATTAACAAAGAATACTATGGTATTGCTGTACAGAAAGGTAACACCAAGCTTCTTAAAGAAATTAACAAGGGCTTAAAGGAGATCGAGAGTAATGGAGTTTTCGAGAAAGTAAGTAAACACTGGTTCGGATACAATATTCTTGAATCTCTTAAAGAAGAGTAAGTTCAGTATCAATTAAAGAAACAGGCATCATGCCTGTTTTTTTTCTTTTCTTATTATAATCTCAAACCTCATCTCATAATTATCAAATCTCACTAAGCTTTAGTCACAAAAAATATACATTCTTAAAACAAACACAGAACTCTAATCTATCATTGAGAAATGATATGAATATATTGAGGTATGTTATAAGTGCTAAAAAGAACACTTGTGCTCTGCTTTACAATGATTTTAATCTTAATCATGATTTCTGCTGTGTCGGTTATTATCGCCAGACAGAAAGTAATACGTGTAGGAGTGGACGGATTCAGTGCACCTTTCAGTATAACAAACAGTTTTGGAGATCTGAGCGGTTATGATGTAGATATAATAAAAGCTATAGCAAAAAAGCTGGATTACAAAATTGAATTCAAAATCATTGCCTTTACAGGTTTAGAAAACAATCTGAATAACCGTCTTGTAGATGTTGTTTTGGCACCTATGGATAGTAACACTCCAGAGAATCAGAGTAGAAATATTATTTACTCCAAGCCTTATTTCTTCAATTATCTAACAATGATGAAAATAAAGCATAAAGATATAAAACTTAACGAAGAAGGAGAATTTGAGAAAGATTCAATTCTATGTATACCAAACAAACCTTTTATTCTAAACTTCGTTAGAACTCATTATATAAATACAATCTTAAAGATATATAACGGCTCAAATCTGGCGATTGACGCTCTTTATGAAAACGAATGCGATGTAATAATAGATACGAAATCAAGCAATGAATATTACCGTACAAAACATAACCTAAATAAGCTTGAGATAAAGCCTATCTATAGTGATGACGCCTATAATCACACTTATAAAATAGCAATGAGTATACATAGACCAGATCTGTTTGAACAGATAAACAAAGGACTAGAACACTTAATTCAGACAGGTGAAATTAATAAAATACACCAAAAATGGTTCTCTTCTGATTACTGTAAACAATAGTTTTAAGGTATATAGAAACACAAAACCCAGTCACAAAGGACTGGGTTTATGTAAAAAAGTGGCGGAACGGACGGGAATCGAACCCGCGACCTCCTGCGTGACAGGCAGGCATTCTAACCGGCTGAACTACCGCTCCACGTTATAGGATGCCTGGCAGTGACCTACTCTCACACAAACGTACGTTGCACTACCATCGGCGTTACTGCATTTCACTTCTGTGTTCGGAATGGGAACAGGTGGTTC
>NZ_CACVSS010000018.1:0-40863 GCF_902756765.1 uncultured Succinivibrio sp.
TTTAAAGAACTTTTAAAACGCTTGGTTTTATTTGTCGTTGTCGTTCGTGACAACGGAAATGCATTATAGACTTTTTTTATTTAGTGTCAAACATTTTTTTATTAGAAGTTTGTCACATTTTAAAACTTTCGCTTATTTATGCGGTTTCTAAATTTTAAATAGTTTATTTTATTTTACAAAGCCATTTGACTGCAGAGACCACATTTTTTTGTAGATACCGTCAAGGGCAAGTAATTCCTCATGAGATCCACTCTCAACAATCTTTCCATCAGTAACAACAATGATCTTATCCATTGATTTTAAAGTAGATAATCTGTGAGCAATTGCAATTACTGTTCTTCCCTGCATAATATTTAGAAGATTTCTCTGAACAATTTCTTCTGTTTCAGAATCTAACGCTGAAGTTGCTTCATCTAAAATCAGAATTGGAGCATTCTTAACAATGACTCTGGCTATGGCAATTCTCTGTTTCTGTCCTCCAGATAGTTTTACTCCACGGTCTCCTACCATGGAATCAAATCCAATTCCTCCACGGTAGTCAGACATTGCCTCAATAAAGTTCAGAGAATCTGAAGCCTTAGCTGCATTCTGCAGTTCCTCTACATCAAGTTCATCCTTGGAGCCATATTCAATATTCTCACCAATGGTACGATGCATCAGACTAGGTTCCTGACTAACCATCGCAAACAGTTCTCTCAGATTATCCTGTTTCAGATCACGAACATCAATTCCATCGATTTTTATGGAACCAGAAGTTACATCATAGAATCGTAAAATCAGATTTATGATTGTAGATTTTCCTGCCCCTGAAGGACCGACAATACCCAGTTTTAAGCCCTTTTTAACCGTAAGATTAAAATCACTTAAAACTTCTTTCTTTCCATCGTACCCAAAAGAGACATTATTAAACTCAATGCTCTCTTTAAATGATTCAATCTTCTTAGGTTTATCTGGGTCGGTTACTGCGACAGGTTTAGACATGGTACTCATACAGTCATAAATCATACCGATATTTTCAAATATGGCTCCTGCCTCCCACATAATCCATCGAGACATGTTGATCATTCTGATGGCAATAGCAATTGAAATGGCTATTGCCCCAGTAGTTACAAGGTAATTCGACCACAGCCATAATGAAAGAATAATAAGAGAAACTAGTAGAGTACAATTTAGAAACTGCACACTTATATCAAAGGAAGTTAAAATTCTGAAAATCTTGTATTCAGAATTTCTGAATGCATTCATGGCCTCTCTGGCATAGCTCTTTTCCTTTCCTGCTCCGCCGAAAAGTTTTACTGTAGAAATATTAGTGTAACTGTCGACAATTCTTCCAACCATAGTTGATCTTTCTTGCGACAGTTCCTTAGACGTTCTTCTTAAATATGGAATAAATACAAAAAGCGAACAGGTATAGAAGCACAGCCATATAACAAGAGGCAGACACAGATAAAAATCTGCATTCATAAGCATAATAAGCATGGTTGAAATATATACAACCATATGCACAAAAACATCGATAAGCTTCATCACAGCTGTCCTAACAGCCATTGACGTCTGCATAACTTTATTAGCAAGTGCACCGGCAAACTCTTCATTAAAAAAAGCCAAAGACTGCCCTAAAAGAAAATTATGCAACTGCCAGCGAACCTGCATTGAGTAATTACTAGACAGTGTCTGATGAATCAGCAGAGAATGAAGAAAAGAGGCCACTGGAAGAAAAACACCAGCGCCTAAAAGCATAAGCAGAAGACTGCCTCCATGTTCATCTATAAAATTTTGAGGAGAACTTGAGGCCGTCCAATCGACTATATAGCCAAGACATGCAAAGAAAAGAGCCTCGCCAACGGCAATAAAGGAATTCAATACAGCAACAGCGGCAAGGAAGCGACCTAATCCTTTTGAAAAGAATAGGACAAATCTGATTATTCCTGTAGGAGGAACGCCTTCACATCTGTCCTCAAATGGAGGTATTAGTCTTTCAAAAAAATTGAATAAACCTTCTTTGAAAATCATGAACAATTACTTTTCCATTGACAGCATGATATCGTTGATTCGATTGCTTGCTACGTCAATGTGTCTTGCAATGGCTGCGACATGGTTTGGAAGCATAGCATCACCGGTATCATTACCGCCAGCTACAACATACCAAGGATTGAAATCTCTAACAAAAGAAAGACGAGTTAAAGCCGCATCAATATTTTCCTGACCACCACGCTGAATAACAGAAGAATCTACTGCAACAAGGCCTCTTAAAATATTTTCAACAACAGAAGAAACGCCTTTTGCAAAATAGATATAGTTATCTGAATCGTAATGCTTAATCTTTTCCTTGTTCAGGTAACCCAAAGCATACTCAAGCATCTGATTACAGTATTTTAAAATCAGGTAGACATCGTCAGATTTAACGTTATAAATACCCGCATTCTTTACACCTGAATCTACTGATGCTGCCCAAGATCTCCAGTTCTGGATACCCTGCTTATATTTTCCTTCTGTATCATAGATAAACCAGAATCCCCAGACCTCATCTGAATAAACAAACGATCTTGAGGTTGCATCGACCAGACGCTGATCCAAGGTGTCATTCTTGCCGTATCTAGAAACAGTCTTGGCAATAATGTCAGATGCTGGTCTGGTGGCATAAATAACACCTTTCTGATAGTTAACAATGTTATCCAGAATTTTTGGAACAAAGAACAGATCGTTTGGAATCCAGCCAAAAAAAGAACGCAGTTCTGAATCAAGAGCATGAACAGTAGCCTCAGCCATTACAGTAGCTCTTGTTCTGTCATCCTGAATCTCTTCTGCCTTTGGTGGATTGAATCCTGCAGGACAAGTTGAAGAGAAAAGACCTACGATAAATACGTAAAGAACGTATATAGCGATAAGACCTGCAATAATCTTTCCAAAGATATTTTTCAATGGATTTGGAAATGTCATATTCTTTTTGCGAATCCATTCCAGCGGCAGAATATGCTGAAGCGGAAAAATCGCCTCCTAGTTTATTTCTGATCAAACTGTGAAAACAGCAAATATTGTATTTAAATCAAAGAAAATTCTCTTTAAATCGAATTTCCAATCTATTGTAAGTAAAAAAATAAAAAAAACAAAGATACAAAAAACAAAAACCTGAGACAATTATTCATCACCTCAGGTTTCCAGAAACTACAACATACTGTTACTGTTTTTTAACAACAGCTGTAATAGCCTTAACGATATCATCTATGTTATTAGTGTTAATACCAGCGACACAGATTCTTCCGGAAGCTACAGCATAAATACCGAAGTCACGCTTTAGAGCCTCAATCTGATCTTTATCAAGACCAGAGAAAGAGAACATACCGTTCTGCTCGGTGATAAAGTCAAAATCACCTGCTCCCGCATCCTTTAATTTATGAGAAAGCAGAACACGCATCTTTGCAATACGCTCACGCATATTCTTCAGCTCATCTTCCCACTTTGCTCTTAAATTTGGATCTGACAGAACAGTGGTAACAATCTTCTCACCGTGAGCAGGAGGATTAGAAATGGCGGTACGTACAGCAATCTTAACCTGAGACATAACCTTTACTGCAGTTTCAACATCAGCAGAAACAACTGTCAGTACACCAGAACGCTCACTGTAAAGACCAAAGTTCTTTGAGAATGAACTTGCAATCAGGAACTCTGGATTATACTTGGCGATAGTACGAACACCGTAAGCATCTTCTTCAATACCGTGACCAAAGCCCTGGTAGGCAAAGTCAATGAAAGGTAACAGTTTCTTCTCTGCTAAGAACTTAGCAATGATCTCCCACTGCTCATGAGTTGGATCGATACCTGTTGGATTGTGACAGCATGCATGTAAAAGAACTACATCGCCTTCCTTAGCCTGAGACAGAGTTTCAATCATTCTGTCAAAAGCAAGGTTGTGATTTGCTCTGTCATAGTAAGGATAGCGCTCAAACTTCAGTCCTGCAGAAGTTGCGATCTGATAGTGGTTTGCCCAGGTAGGATCTGAAATCCAGATAGTTGAAGCAACATTCTGCTGGTGAATAAAGTCAGCACCGATTCTCAGTGCACCGGTACCACCAGGACAATGACAGGAAATAGCCTTTCCGCCATCCACAAACTCTGAATCCTTTCCGAAAATCAGCTCACGGGCCATGCGACCAAACTCAGGAAGACCTGTAATAGGCAGATATGATTTGGTTTCTTCCTTTTCAAGCAAAATCTTCTCTGCTTCTTTAACGCAATCTAGAATAACGGTTTTTCCCTCATTATTCTGGTATACACCTACACCCAAGTTAGTCTTATTAGCTCTGGTGTCTTTCTTAAAAGCCTCATTTAAACCTAAAATTGGATCTGCAGGAGCAGCATCGATACGATCAAAAAACATGTATTCACCTGTTATAAAAAAAGATTTTTTTTAATATATCACAATTAAAAAAAATGTGAGATTATTCTCTATATTGAGCAGTAAGTGCTCAATTAAAGAGCATAGCCTTTCTTTTTAGTCTTGGTTTTATAATGCTTTCTGTAGTTATCTCGAGCCTTTGAAACCCAGGCCTTTGACTTCCAGCGCAGTAGCATAATAAGACCGCGTGTACACTCATCACAGCAGAAACCAATCCAGACGCCTAGAAGGCCCATTCCCATATAAAGACTCAGGAAAGTTCCTACAGGCACAGAAACGCCCCACATGGAAAATATAGCCATAAACATAGGGAACTTGGCATCATTAACAGCACGAAGCGAGTTAATGATAATGATGTTTAGAATTCGGCCCATTTCCATAATCAGAGATACATAGAAAATCGGTCTGGCAATTTCAAAAACAGTTGAATCTGAAGTAAAGATTGAAAGAACAGCATCTCCCATCCAGATAGGGATATTGATAACCAGTAAAGCAGTAATGCAAAGACCGATCTTCACTGAATGCAGTAACTGTTTATTAGCAAGCTTTAACTTCATAGCTCCAGCATACTGGGAAATCAGAATCTCCGTACCAAGAGCTATTGAAATTGAGAATAGCATTATAATGGTGCACATCTGCATATAGATGCCATGTGTGGCCAGAGCTGTTGAGCCAAGAGTACCAACAACTGAAGTCATAAACAGGAACTGCAGCTGCCAGGTCATATTTTCACCGGCACCAGGGATTCCTACCGCAAAAATCTGTTTTAGAATATCTTTTTTAACAACAAAGAAGAATTTTGGAATAATTCGAATCTTTGTTCTAGTTCTCATCAGATAGAAAAGAAATGCAACTGACAGGAAACGTGCAATCACAGCACTGATAGCCACGCCATAGATTCCCATCTTTGGAAAACCGAAATGACCGAATAAAAGCGCATAGTTACTGATAATAACAAAGACATTAGCAGCAATGTTCACATACATAGGATCACGAGTTCTTCCATATGCTCTAAGAATAGAAGAACAGCAAAGATTAACAGCCTCTGCGATGAACATAATAGAAAGTATCATCAGGTAGTTTTTTGAAGTTACATATATATCATCAGGAATATTCATAATATCGCAGATGAGTTTTGCTCCCAAAAAACAGCCAGAGGTAATTAGAATTCCCCATACAATGTTAAGACCAAAAGACATATGCACAATACGTCTTAACATCTTCTTATTGCCTTTTCCAATTGCCTGAGCACAGCAGACGCAGACACCAATGTTAATAAAGTTAAACAGGGTAAAGGCAAACTGGAAGGCCTGACCGCCAAGATTCATTTCTGCCACAGCCTGCAGTGACAGCATACTTACCATTGCAGTATTGATGATAATGGTGAAAAAATGCATCGTAAGATCAATGAATATAGGCCAGCTTAAAGAGAAAAGCTTTCCATGTTTTGGACCTGATGCAAGTTGTTGAGGTGAAGTATCTGACATAACAAATTATTTAATATGTTTTACTGTAAAAAACGGCTAAAAAAACTGACGCTAGCATATCACATTATTAACTGAGAGACATGAGGGAAACTGAATTACGACTCAGGAAACGAAAAAAGGGCGATTTATATCGCCCCTATTTTGTATATCAAAAAAAACTAAAGAATCTTAGCAAGGAACTCTTTGGTTCTTTCATGCTTAGGATTTGAGAACAGCTCCTCAGGGTTGGTGTCCTCAAGAATTTTAAATTTTACCCTGATCTACAAACAGGACTCTGTCAGCAACCTGTCTAGCAAAGCCCATCTCATGAGTTACACACATCATGGTCATACCAGACTGAGCAAGATCCTTCATTACGTCCAACACTTCATTAACCATCTCTGGATCAAGTGCGGAAGTTGGCTCATCAAAAAGCATTACCTGTGGCTCCATAGCTAGCGCTCTAGCTATGGCAACACGCTGCTGCTGACCACCTGACAACTGTGATGGATAAGACTTTGCCTTATCGCCCAGACCAACTCTTACAAGAAGTTCCATTGCTTTCTTTTCAGCCTCTTCCCTACTCTTCTTTCTTACAGAAATAGGAGCAACTGTAATGTTATCCAGAACAGTCATATGAGGAAACAGATTAAAGTGCTGGAACACCATTCCTACTTCAGCTCTAATCTTGTTGATATTGGTTGCTCTGGTAATAGTTTCACCATTTATTGAAATGGTTCCAGAAGAAGGCACCTCAAGATAATTAACACATCTTAACAATGTACTTTTACCAGAACCGGAAGGTCCGATAACAACAACAACTTCACTCTTTTTTACACGTAAGTCGATTCCACGAAGAATCTGATTGGAACCGTAATTTTTATGCAAATCTTTAATAACAATCATTCGGAAACCTATTTTCTGCGAGTATCTGCGTTATACTTTTTCTCTAAATAAGCAACAAACTGGCTTATTGTTAAAGTCATAATTAAATAGATAATTGCAACAGCAGTCCAAATTTCGAATGATCTGTAGGTTGCGGCAATAATCAGCTGACCTTTTCTGGTAAGTTCTTCGAAACCGATAACAGAAACCAGTGAAGAATCCTTAAGCATGGCAATGAACTCATTACCCAACTGAGGAATAGTTCTTCTAAAGGCCTGAGGGATTACAATCTTGGACATGGTCTGAGACCAGGTTAAACCAAGAGAACGACCTGCCTCGAACTGACCTCTATCAATAGACTGAATACCAGCGCGGAAAATTTCGGCCACATAAGCTCCGGAATTGATTGAACAAGCAACAACCGCAGCAATATAAGGTTCAATTCTTGTTCCCAGAATAGAAGGAAGCGCAAAATAAATAATAAAGATCTGAACCAGAAGTGGTGTTCCGCGAATTATGTCAACATAGACTTTTGCAGGGAACCGCAGCAATTTGTAGTTTGATAATTCGGCTATGCCGACAAATAAACCGATTAAAACACCACATGATACAGCTACCAATGTAATCTTCAGAGTAACCAAAGCACCTAATAATAGAAGTTTGGCGGTGCTTTCTACAAACTGAACATCGATAGTCTGAAAGTATTCAATTATTGAATTCATACTTAGATCATCTTACCTTAAAGCAATCTCTGCTTGGAGTGACAACTTATTCTTCTACGTTAAACCACTTCTTATGGATTTCAGCAAACTTGCCGTTCTTACGAATCTTGTCTAAGCCATCATTGATCTGCTTTAACAGTTCAGGATTCTTCTTAGATACCATGATGCCGTAATCTTCACCATTTAATAACTCTTTAATTTCTACAACAGAGTCATCATTCTTGGTACGTAAAAAATATAGGTTAACTGGTCTGTCATTCAGTACAGCTTCACAACCCTTGGTCTTAAGCTCCATAATAGCCTCAGGAACAGTGTTGTAAGTACCGACATTTCCAGAAATCTTCTGAGCAGCATTTGCACCGGTTGTACCAATCTGAGCACATAAACGAGATGACTTTAGAGAGTCAAATGATGGATACTTTGAAACATCCTCTTTACGAATGACAGCGCTGATACCTGACTTGTAGTAAGGATCAGAGAAATTTACACGCTGTGCTCTTTCCTCAGTAATGGTAACACCTGCAATTGCGCCCTCAAGCTGAGAGGTTAAAACACTAGGAACTAAAGCATCAAAAGGCATATTGACAATTTCAACATCAAAACCTTCCTCAGCAGCAATTGACTTGATAATGTCAATATCGAAACCGATAATTTCAGACTTCTCATTTGTAAACTCGAAAGGAGCAAAAGTAGCCTCTGTTCCAATTTTAACAGTATTAGCATTAGCAATAGATAAAGCTGAGCAGATAGTTAAAGCAGCCAGTATTAGACCTTTTTTCATATTTAATCCCCCATATGTAACTGTTTGCAGTTCCCACAAACGATGGGTGCATTTTAGCAAATATATGCGACATAAGCCAAAAAAATTACCTGTATTTTACAAATATTGGCATATTTTTTTCCTAACATGTACGCTGTGAAGCAAACAAATAGACTTTTGATTTGTCTTTTTAATCCTTTAATACGGCAAAATTAAAAGATTTAAATGTATATTTGAAATATTTAATCTAAAATATAAAGACTACACACAAAATAATTGTCTCTAGTATGTTTTGGAGAAAATTTTTATGACAATAAAAAATGTGGTTTTCGACTTTGGCGGTGTTTTACTTGACTGGAATCCACGCTATTTCTACCGAGATATTTTTAAAAATGATGAAAAAATGGAATATTTCATCAAAAATATCGTTACTTCCACCTGGAATGCGCAGATGGATAGAGGCAGAACATTCGAAGAATGCATGAAGGAGTTATCTGAATTAAATCCTGATTACAAAAATGAAATCAACCAGTACAGAAGCGGCTGGGAGAAAATGCTTAAAGGAGAAATTCCTGAAGGTATTAAGGTGTTCAATGCGGTTTTAGACTCAGGAAAATTCAAAATGTACGGTCTGACCAACTGGTCTGCAGAAACTTTCCCGTATGCATACAACAAATACACTTTCCTGCAGAAACTAGAAGGAATCGTAGTTTCTGGCGAGGAAAAAATGGTAAAGCCAGAGAAAGGTATATATCTAACCTTGCTTGAAAGATACAATCTTGTTCCTGAAGAAACATTCTTTATGGATGACAACATCAATAATGTTGAGGTTGCCTTAAGCCGAGGAATGCATGCGGTTCAGTTTACTGGAACAGACGAAAACTTAGAACAGATTGCCAAGATTCTTGAAATAAAGATTTAATTTTTTTCGGTAATTTCACCTTATTTTTAAGAGATTTCCTTACAAAGGAAATCTCTTTTTTTTTCATGCACAAGAACTTAAGAAACTAAGTTCTTGGGCATGCTTTTTTATTTTTTTCTTCAAAATATTAAAGTTTGAAATCTGAATTACCGTTAAATAGTAATAGAGTATAAGAGGTGAGGTATGAGCACTGTAAATTCAAATTTTGGAAATGAAGCATTAAGTGCTGCAATGATGAAAAAAGCCTCTGAGGCACAGGGACAGATCGCTATGGCTCTATTAAGTGGAGCCGCTCAGACAGCATCCCAGACATCTCATATGAATACACCTGCAGCACCAGTACCACAGGTAACAAACACAGCATCAACAGGTGGAAATATTGATACCTATGCGTAAAATTTATTCTTTTAATTTTCTCACAAACAAGGGAGCCTTTCGGCTCCCTTTTTTCTTGGCAAATTTGACAGATTAAACTGCTGTCATCAGCTTCTCTTGTACACTGCTGTACGAGGGAATGCCTTTCCTTCCTCATCAAACATATAACATGCAGATGAAGGAATTCCTACTTCCATGGTGTCACCTGGACGAACATCAAGCTCACAATCAGACTTAACAGTAAAATCTGATCCAACCTCTGATGACTCACAGTCCATATATACAAAGAACTCAGCACCAAGATTCTCGGTTACAGATACCCTGCAGGAGATCTTGCCACCATCAGCCTTATCAGAATCTGCTTTTACAAGGTGCTCTGGTCTTACACCAAGTGTTACTGTATTACCGACCTGAGCTCTTCTTGCATCAACACATGCTGTAATCTTTTCTCCATTTGATAGTTTAACTACACACTTGTCTTCAGCGACTGATTCAATCTCTCCTTTCAGGAAGTTCATCTTAGGAGAACCGATGAAACCTGCTACAAACTTGTTTACAGGATGGTTATACAGCTCAAGAGGAGATCCGAACTGTTCCAGGTTTGACTCTGTCTGAGGGTTCATTGCCAGCGGACTTAAAACACAGATCTTATCTGCAAGAGTCATTGCCTCAACCTGATCGTGGGTAACATAAATAATGGTAGCATTCAGTTCACGATGCAGTTTAGCAATTTCCAGTCTCATCTTCACACGCAGTGCTGCATCAAGATTTGATAAAGGCTCATCAAACAGGAATACAGATGGGTTCTGAACTATACAGCGTCCAATTGCGACACGCTGACGCTGACCGCCTGATAGAGCCTTTGGTTTACGCTCAAGAAAAGCCTCTAGACCTAATACGTCAGCAGCCTGAACAACACGACGACGGATTTCTTCCTTATCCATCTTCTTTAATTTCAGACCAAAAGCCATATTCTCAAACACAGTCATGTGAGGATAAAGAGCATAAGACTGGAATACCATTCCAATGTTTCTCTGTGATGGAGGAACATCATTTACTCTCTTGCCTCCAATCATCAGGTCACCGTCGGTAATATCCTCAAGGCCGGCAATCATTCTTAAAAGAGTTGATTTACCGCAGCCTGACGGGCCAACGAACACGATGAAATCACCATCTTTAATATCAAGATTGATATTTCTTAAAGTATCCTTTAATAAAACAGGGTTATAGTTCTTTCTTACTTTCTGTAATAATACGTCTGCCATTTTTTTTATCTCTTTTATAAATCTTTAAACTATTCTATTTCTACTATTATTAACCTTTTACGCCACCAGCGGTCAAACCACCGACTAACCAACGCTGGGCCAGCAGGAATACAATGGTAATTGGTAAACCTGACAGAACTGCGGCGGCAGCGAAATCACCCCATAGATAATTCTGAGGATACAGGTACTGCTGAGCGCCCACTGCAAGAGTCAGTTCATCCATATCTAACAGAAGAACTGATGCAACAGGAACCTCAGCAACAGTTGCGATAAATGCGAGGATGAACACAACAGCAAGAATTGGAACTGATAGAGGTAAAAGAATCAGTCTGAATGCTTGCCATGGGGTTGCGCCATCAATTGCTGCGGCCTCTTCTAATGAAGCATCAATAGTCTCGAAGTAACCTTTGATTGTCCAGATATGAAGTGCAATACCACCCATATATGAAAGAATCAGACCTCCATGAGTATTTAAACCAAGCCATGGAATATACTCACCAATCTTATCAAACAGAGCATAGATAGCAACCAGTGCCAGTACAGCAGGGAACATCTGGAAAATCAGCATTCCATTTAAGATTGTGTTCTTACCTGCAAACTTCATACGGGCAAAAGCGTATGCTGAGGTAGTAGAAAGACAGATGATCAGGAATGAGGTAATAAAGGCAACCTTTACAGAATTCCATAACCAGCGTAAAACAGGGAATGGAGGCGGTGTAATGGTCTCCTTATAAATACCATATGAGGTTCCTTCTTTATCATTCTTATCAATGATATATCTTAAAGAAGAATCCCCTTCCCCTGTCTTTACAACAATCTTGTGAGCAAGTAACTTGCAGAGAGCGAATGCGGAATCAGAATCAGATAGCTTGCCTGAATCAATTGATTCAACATCAAAGCTTGATGAAACCTCAACAGCATCATCCAAAGACTCAACCTTCTTGACATCTTCAGGATCAAAAGCTTCAGATATAAAGGCTCTGAAGGAATCATCTTCCTTTGTTGAAACATACATCTGAACTTTGCCATCATCTGTATTTACAAAATTAACCTCAGATCCAGGAACACGGTTAAGCTTTGTTACATCAAAGCCTAAAGCCAATCGCCAGTGATCCAGAGTCGAAGTTGATAACTTAGGAATTACATCACCCACAGAATAGTTTCCCTGTCTGAAGGAAATTGCAACAATCATCAGCAGAGGAAACATAATTAAGCTTAGGAAAAACAGCATGAAAATATGAGCGGCTGCTTTTCTGTATTTTAAAGATTTTGGTTGAACAATAGCCATTTTCAAAACTCCCTACTACTGCTGCATTGCACTGTTTTTTGCAAATTTAAGCTGAAGCAGACTTAGAAGACCTACCACGATGAAGATCATGGTGGCAACTGCTGCAGCCAGACCGTAATCGTTACCCTTTCCACCTTCGAAAGCGATTCTGTAGGTAAAGCTTACAAGCAAATCAGTGTAACCTGCAGGAGCCTGAGTAGCTTCAATAATGTCTGGACCACCTGAAGTCAGAAGCTGAATCAGAACGAAATTATTGAAGTTGAAGGCAAAGGATGCAATTAACAGCGGAGCCAATGGTTTAATCAGCAGAGGCAGAGTTATGCATTTGAGGTTAGTCCATGGACTTGCCCCTTCAATTGCAGTAGCCTCATAAAGATCATCAGGAATTGATTTTAAAAGACCCATGCATAGGATCATCATATATGGATAACCAAGCCAACAGTTAACAATCAGGATCATGCCTCGGGCTGCCCAAGGGTCTGTAAACCATTCAATAGAAGACCACTCTAGTCCAAGGAAATTATATATAGGAGCCATTACTGCATTTAAGAACACATTAAGTTCACCAAAATTCTGATTGAAAAGACCTTTGAAAACCAGAATTGAAATGAATGATGGTACTGCGTAAGGAAGAATCAGAAATACTCTATAGATCCCCTTAAAGCGAAGGAACTCCCACTGAACAAGGCAGGCAAGTACAAGCCCTATTGCCAGAGTAATAATCACAGTTAAACCGGAGAAACATACAGTCCAGGTAAAAATCTTAAGGAAAGGCATACGAATGCTTTCGTTAGATAGGAACTTGACATAATTCTTTAAGCCGATACCAACTTTAAAACCAGGAGCAAATTCCTCGCCTTGAAGTTCTCCCTTTTCATTTGCATACTGGTAGTAGCCAGTTTCCATGTTAGGAAGAAACAGCTGCTTGGACTGAACATCCCATAAGGCATTTTGTTCTTTAACCACATAGCCGTTTTCTGCTGTCATACCTTTTTTAAGAGGAACGAACTTTTCTTCCTCAGCACTGAAATTTCTAAGACCGCTTAAGATCAGTTCCTGGTTTTTCTCAGCCAGATGCAGATTCAGTCTCTGAATATTATTCTTTAAAGTCAGCATCTGTCTCATAGGAACAACAGTTCCCTGGACAGAGTCTGAACTAGCTTTCACAAGGTTAATTGAAATAGGCTTTGAATTTTCATTATCAGCATCTGAGTTCTGTACGAGAGTAACAGGTTTATCTAATTTAAAAGACTCACCATCTTTGCTTAAAACCAGATCATATTTGTCTTTTCCAAGATCGTACAGTTTGAAATCGTAATCACTCCCCTCCGTCTTAAAGGTTTTCTTCAGATGATACTTCATGGCATTTTCTACACTCATAACATGAGCACCAGAATAATTGGTGAATGAAATCCAGAGAGTATAGATCAGAGGGAAGATAATAAATGCAGTCATGCCGGCTACAGCAGGGAATGCATAGCGCTGAGCATACATTTTCTTGCTTACAAAAACATATACACCAACACCCACAAGTACGAGATCAAGCAGAGGATATGCAATATCTCCGTTAATGTACATGCAGACATCAGCATATAAATTTACAAGAACAATTAGTAAAACAATTGTCCATTTCGTAGCGACTTTTGGACAAAGTTTCTTATCCTGAATCGATGACAGAATCATGTCTAAAATTCCTAATTTGCCAAAAAAAAGTAAAAAAATTCCCAGCACTAAGTGGACATGCTGGGAGATTAGTTATTCGACTATTCGCTTACAATACGCTTTGCAGCTGTATTTGCAGCCTCGTCAACACCCTGACGGCCTGAAGTTACATTCTTTAAAGCAGTTTCCAGTGAAGACCAGAACTTGCTCATCTCAGGAACTGAAGGCATTGGTTCGCCGTTTTCAGCGTTAACTTTGGTAGTTGCAATGCGAGGATCTTTATCAAGCTTTTCCTGGAAGGACTTAAGAGCAACTACACCCATTGCCTTGTCGTTATTAACAGCTTCAAGACCTTCGTCGGTTAATAGATAGTTCTCAAGGAATTCAACAGCAAGATCCTTATTTGGAGAAGCAGAGTTCATTGCAAGACCTGTTACACCAACAAAAGCCTTTGCATCCTTGCCACCTAGCTTAGGTAATTTATAGACTGTGAAGTCAACTTTTGACTGATCATAGTTTGGCCAGCCCCATGGACCGTTAATGATACATGCTGCCTTATTCTTAGTGAACTGGGCTTCCATTACACCGTAATCTGCGCCCTTATCCATATAGCCCTTGTCTAAAAGAGTCTTAATGAAGTTCAGACCTGCCTTTGAACCGGCATTTGCAACACCAGTATCTTTTACGTCATAGCCGTTAGCAGTTTTCTTGAAAGCATAACCACCCTGAGCTGCAATCAGAGGGTATGAAAAATATGGAGTGGTGTAAGCCCAGATAATAGGCTTAACACCGTCTTTCTTCAGCTCGTCCCCTAGCTTCATTAAATCTTCAAAATTCTCAGGCTGTGACTTAACAAACTTGTTGTTACAGATTAGAGAAACAGCCTCGATAGCAACAGGATAACCAACAATCTTGCCATCAATAGTCATTGCTTCCCAGCCTACATTAGCGAATTTAGCCTTTACTTCATCGCTTACAGTGATAGGAGAAATCAAGCCTGCCTTTGACCACTCACCGAAACGGTCATGAGCCCACATGATTAAATCAGGGCCATTGCCGGTTGCAGCGGTCTGCTGGAATTTAACTTCTACCTGGTCAGGATGAGCAACGGTAACCTTGATGCCGGTGTCAGCGGTGAATTTCTCACCAACTTTGGCTATACCGTTATATCCTTTATCTCCGTTAACCCAGATGGTTAACTGATCCTTTTCAATTGCTGCATTAGCTGACATTGATAGACCCAATGTAACAGCACAAATCGCAGAAGCTAAGATTGTTTTCTTCATTTTATGATCCCAGTAATTTATTCTCTTTATGTATTGTCTGTTTTAGGTTTTTACCTTTAAACTCCCTTGAAAATTACGTTATCTTCATTTCCTAAGGTTAATAAGATTGTAAAGATTGTAACCACAAAACAACAATACAGTATTGACCTAAAAATGTATTATTTTATCTTCTTTGATATTTTTTGTGACATTAAGCAAAATTACAATAAATTCGATAAAAAAAGCAAATTAAAGAAAAATTATCGAAATGATAATAAAGATAAGGAGAAAATGACATTTTTTTAACAAATGTACAAATATACATCACAATTTATTGATTTATTTCAATAATCAATGTGTTAGTGTGGTTCACATATTTGTATAAAGTAAAATACAACTCGGATAAATTCAAAGAGTTAGGTTGTGATATTTTTCACAGTAAACTAATTCTGACGATACTTCAACGGAGTAATTCCGTATTTCTTTTTAAATAGTCTGAAGAAATATGACTCGTTATCAAAGCCATGATCTGATGCAATATCTGAAATCTGCTTTTCACCTCTTAGAATATCGTCCGCAGCCATCTGCAGTCTGTAGTCATTCACGTACTCAGTAAAGCTCATATTCATTGCTTTTTTGAAAAATCTGCAGAAATAAGCCTCAGAGAAATTCATACGTTTTGAGGCATCAGAAACAGACAAAGGACCCGAGTGATGATCATGGATCCACTCTAAGAGTTCTTTTAGCTTTTCCTGTCTAAGCTTTTCAAATGTGGTATTAAGCTCAAGATTCTTAAAAATACCAGAACGTTCAAACTCCATGAACAAATCAAGAATCTTAATCTTAACCGTATATTGAGTCTTAAGTTCTTTAGATTTACAGTTGTCTCTGATATATTCAAAGTCTTCTAAGATCTTTTGATATCCATCAAATTCAGGTTTTACAATGAAAGGTGTTTTTCTTATGGTACTGTACAGATAATCATAAAGATTGCTCTGCAGTTTATCATAATACGCAAAACGCATAATCTCAGCGTTAAAAACAATGGCACTCTCAACGGCATCGCGAGGTAAGGATATACTGTGAATCATCTTTGAAGGTATAAGCAGCATAGCAGGAGAATCGACAACCAAAGGTGATGTTTCAATATTCAGGATAAATCTTCCCTTTTCAAAACACAGAACCTCAACCTCTGTATGCCAGTGAGCATAAAGGAGCTTAGTGTAATTGTTGCCGTTATATCTGTAACTTGCGATTGGAAAAGCATTTGATCCATGCTTGATATCTTCCATCTTTACAGATTTTTCTTTTTTGTTATTTATCTCAGCCATTTTTTACTGCAATAATGATGAACTATTTCGCTGTTGATATAGAAAAACAAACACAACCACTGCCGGATATTAACATTAAAACGCATTTTTATCATGAGTCAATTCTGACAAAAATGCTTTCTCAAAGCTAACTATATATTCCAATTGAAGAAATTAACAGGTTTACCAGCGCCATTCACCTATTTAAAAAAAAGCTATCCAGAAATAATCGATTAAGAGACAAAGAAAAAATGCGGAAGGAAAAAGAAGGAAACCGCTAAAATTAGCGGTTTTCCAATATAAAACGGATAAAGGTAGTTTGATTATACCAACTCATGATCCTTTAGATACTTGATAATCCCTTTCATTGTCTTATCAGAAATAACGTGCTCTATTCTGCAGGCGTCACTTTCTGCGACATCCGAAGGAACATTGGCAACACTCTTAAAGAAAACTGTCAGATATTGATGACGCTTGAATACAGATTCAGCAAGTTTTCTTCCCTCAGGAGTAAACTCAATATCACCTGCAAGACCGATTCTGATAAGATCCTTTTCCTTTAAAAGGCCAAGTCCGCGAGATACACTAGGCTTACTTAGTTTTAACTCATTAGCAACATCAACAGCCCTAACTAGACCATTTGATCTTCTTTCCTTTATCACAAGAATAGTCTCAAGATAGGTTTCTCCAGATTCTGCAATTTCTCCTGTTTTTTTCTGAACAGCCTCTGGAACTGCATCTAATGCTGACGGAGCACTCTTAATTTTTTCCATGTTAAAACTAAATTCCTAAATAAAAATAGATTAAATTACAGTTACGTTAATTTTATCACCTACAAGTGAAAGGCGAACATTATTCATTGAAGATATTGTACCGCGTTGAACCAGTCCCTGTTTAATTAATAATTCCAAATCCTTGACGGTACCTTCGTTTAAAATCTTTCTGCCCTTCTCATCTGCAACCACGCCTAATCTTGGTTCAACTCTCTGCATACCGAGATTTCTATTTTTTGAAATCAGACCGATCTGTTCAAGACGGTTAATCAGACGATATACAGTGGCAATGCCTAAATCAGGAACAAACTGTTTAGCTTCATACCATAACTCTTTAGGAGAAGTGCATTTACTTGAAGTAAGAATTTCAATGATACGACGTCTTTGAACTGTCATTCTTAGCCCACTTGCCTCAAGCTTACGAATTGTATCTTCGGTTAATGCATTAACGTTAAAGGATTCGTTTTCATCAAACATAGCGCACCCACTCTTATACTATTTCTTACTATTTTTATATATGGGGATCGTTTTTTCTATTTCAAGAATGATGTTAATTATTTTGACAAATTCCCCTTCACATATCATTTAGAATAGTACGAATATACAAAATGTTCACGGTGAAAGTTAGAAGGAATTACAACTTTTTGACGAAAGGATCCTATTCGTCCTTATTATCATGACAATGACACTCGGAGGATCCAGTTTTTGAGCATCCGCATCCACCTTTTAATGACAGAATTGAAAAAATCTTCTTTAGCCCTGAATAAAGAGCTAAGGCAGCTAAGGCAAAAAGAATAAAAAGAATGATTTTTGCGGTCATATATAATCTCCATGTTGAGAAGATTATAACAGATAAAGTTAGCTATTGCTAACAATACAAAATTCTATCATTTGCTCAAGAAAAAACCGATTGTAAAGATTATCAGAAGAATTGCTCCTGAGATTTTTACCAGTTTAAGACCAAACTGACTTTTTCTCTCATCACTTGCTATTTTCTCAATTCCATCATGTCTGATCTTATGCTTAAGCTCTCGTAATGACTGCGCACCGTCGGTATTGGAATCTGCTTTTTTTGCAATCAACCCTACTCTTGCTGTACCCCTGTACATGTAAAAGGAAAAACCTATGGAATTTCGTGTAAAGCGCTCCTCTTTGTAATCTAAGACCACGTTGCCTCCAAGTTTCTCACACAAATCGATAAAGGCAAACTTAAGTGACTTTGAATTTCTTGCTTCGCGTTTTAGAGTAATATCACTCGAATCTATAAGCTCATAGCCATCAGGAATTCCTGAGGAAATAATACCTGTCTGAGCTGGCTCCAGATAAAAAATGTTATCTTCAAGAAGATTCTGCTCTTTTGAGATGAGCATATTTACAACAATCTTATCTTCAAGATTAAAATCTACTCTACAGCCATTTATAAGCTTGGATTCATCCTGATTAGGAGCAAGGCTTTCTGTTGAAAAGTTCAGTAAAAGGCCATCATCAGACTGAATAGCTCCTGTATTTTCATCTGCATTAAAATAAGTAATGGTTCCTTTCATAAAAATATCTCCCCAGAACAAAGCCTAGCTGATATTACTTATATGTCCAATAGATTGAACAGATTAAAGTACAATTTTTCCTGATTTCAGATCTGCTGAAAATGACAGCATTCTATCAAGAGGTTTCAGTGCACCAAGACGAACCGTCTCATCAACATGAACGCTGTGTGAGTCAGGATTATTTAATGCCCTGATTAATGATTCAAGAGTATTGAGCCCCATCCAAGGGCAGTTTGCACAGCTAATACAGTGCCCAGCGGAACTTACTACAGGCGCTTCAATAAACTTCTTATCAGGACAGGCCTGCATAAGCTTGTAGAAGATATGTTTTTCCGTACCGATAATAAATTCCTTTGCCTCAGATTTTTTAGCAAAGTTAAGGATCTGGGAGGTCGAACCCACATAGTCTGCCTTAGCAACTACTGAAGCAGGAGCTTCAGGATGAACAAGAACCAGAGCATTTGGATTTTCTTTCTTAACAAAATCCAGAGCATTCTCCTCAAAGGAATCATGCACAATACATCTTCCTGGCCAACAGTAGATCTCACAGTCAGACTGAGCTGCAATATATGAACCTAAATGACGATCCGGTACCCATAAAATTGGCTTTCCCTGTTTAGTCAAATATTTACCAAGCTCAACAGCTAAAGATGATGTTACAATCCAGTCTGACTGAGCTTTAACTTGAGCAGATGTATTAGCATATGCAACTACCGTAGCTTCAGGATGAAGAGATTTCATTCTTTTCAGATCTTCAACATCACAGCACAAATCCAGAGAACATTCAGCCTTCAGATCTGGCATGATAACAGTCTTATCAGGAGAAAGGATCTTGGCGGTTTCACCCATGAACCTTACACCAGCAACTAAAAGCAGATTCTTATCACTGTCACGTCCTACTCTTGCCATCTCAAGAGAATCACCAATAAAACCACCGGCAGCCTCACACAGACGCTGCATGGTATCAGATGTATAGTAATGAGCAATTAGAAGAGCATTTTTCTTTTTAATAAGCTCTAGAGCCTCATCAAATAAGGAATCATCTTTCTTCTTGGCTTCAAGAGACAAAGACTCAGGTAATAAAAAAGAGTCAGGGACTCTGACTCCGTCTATCATGTGTAGTGGCATTTTTTATTGTTATCCTTTTACATTGAACGGTATGGCACTAATCTTACTCATAGTTGCCTCAAGATCCTTGCGAACCGATCCGTACTCTCTTAATCTGTTTGTAACATCCTTCAAATTAAGACTTGGGCAATCTTCCATATCATAATATGCGGAAATGGAAGCGGCTGTCAGATTATCCTCAGGAGGTAACATACCAGCTCCCACAAGACATGAAGGGATCAGGCAGTAAAGCTTTTCCTCTGCTTTCATAACCTCAACTCTATGTCTTAATGAACCAATGGTTTCGTTTACAAAACTAAAAACAGAGCCTGTTTCAAGAGCAAGAGAATCAAAACTTTTCAGCTCTTCGAGTGAAGTTGTTTCACCATCAATACCGGCTGAGAATTTCTGATTATTAATAATAAAACAATATTGGGATTTCTTGTAGTCAAAGGCAAGAGCGATCAGTTTTGCTACATGACAGATATCAGCCTTTCCGTCTATAGCCACAAGACGCCACAATGGCGTATCCTCAATAGAAACCTTTAAGAGGTACTGCACCTTACAAAACTCCTACTGAACTATATTTGATACAAACACATCCGAATCTAAAGGCTCATTATCTGTACTTCGATCCTTTACCGCAATATTACAGTCTTCACAGGACAGAAGGCTGAAATCCATAGCAGTAAACAGACAGCTTATAATCGAACCGGAGAATTTGCCTTTCATTATCTTCTCTTTGAAGACATTATATGAAGGAGGCATAGAGTAAGAACGTATGAACATAAATGCAGAAACAAGATCAAAATCAGAACTGCTCTTGGTCTTAACCTCATTCAGACGGTCGCACAGAGAGAAAACCTTCTTCGAATCCTCAAGCTGCTTTTCAGAAATGTTGTTGAAACATACTGAATAAGACCCTTTTACAAGATTTTTCCTAAGATTTGAAAGTACCTGATAGTCAGGCTTTACATCCATTCCCTTAAGCTGTTTTTTCTTTAGAGATGGAGTATTTGCCCAGAATTCTGAATGATAAAGATTGTATGTTATATCCTTTTCAAGCTGAGTCTTGCCGGCAACAAGCTTATTGATAATATCCTTCATCTTGTATATGGCAGGAGAATTATCATGAGCAGAATCATCCTTGTCATCCATCATAAAATTAAAACTGATGTCCAGACTCTTCCTGAAGGTAGGGAAATACGAAGACTGAGGTGTATCCAGAGGGAATGCATTCTTGTACATAGACTGGTAATAGCCAAAGAATGAGGTATATCCGTTTAAAATTGCCTTCTGCTGATACTCAAAAGCCTTCTCCACATTAGCAGGCAGAAAAATACCTGAATGATACATATCACAAAGAATCAGGCAGGCCTGAGGGTTATTCTCTGCCAGTTCTTCCATCTCTTCGATAAGCTGCATAAAAGGTAACGGACAATAGGCACCGGTTGCCTTCAAATGCTTATATTCTTCAATTGCGTCAGGGAAGATATACTCCGCAGCATATCGCAGGTAGGTATGAGCCAGTTTCGAATTGCTTGACTCATAAACCTTATATAGTACATAGTAACCAAGAATATTACCGTAATTAATGGCCCTTGTAGCATAAGCCTCAGCCTTATCCATATCATTATTGATTACAGCTCCAAGAGCAATATTCAAAAGAGCAAAGGAACTCCCCTGTTCTGCAGCCTGCTCCCAGTAACTCAATGCGCTGTCATCCGGACCATGCTCCTCCAAAACAAGATTTCCCAGAAGGAAACTTGCCTTTGCATATCCCTGCTTTGAAAGTACATGCAGATATTTCTTAGGGATCTTGTCAAAAGATCCCTTGTATAGACAGAAAAGACAGACATATGCACTTAAGGAATAGGAATCATTCTCTTTTAACCCCTCTTTGATGAAGTCAAATAGGAAATCTGAAATCTCGGTCTCCTTATTGAGATTAAGATCAAGAGCTAGAGCAATTTCATTAAGAAGGTCAGGATCATCCTCAAGAGTACCGGTAATTTCAAGGAATAATGCAACAGCAGCTTTAAGTCTGTAGCTCTTAGGAGATTTTTGAAGATTCTCAATCAGTATATCCAGAAAATCATCGAAGATTTCCATTGGCATTGAAAAAGGAACAGACTCATAATCGCAGTCAAATTTCAGTGAGTTTAAAAGTGCCAGAATATTAAACAGACACTGCTCTTCAAGATCTTTACCTTTGCCGCATACCGGTTCAAAGCTAAGGAAATGCTGCTCCTTGGTAGTCTTAATGTAACGAACCAGAGCAAAACAGTTTATAAGCAGAGTATATAAATCAGTAAGCTCACTCTCGGATTCCATTTCTGAATCAATAGATAAATCCATGAAGTAAACAATAAAGGCCATGGTACAGAAAGGATCACCTACAACCATACCATATGAAAACCACTGTCTGGCCTTTGACTTATCTAAAGGAAGATCCTTTCCTCGCATATATGCGTTTCCGATTCTATAGGCGACATTCCCAGGAACCCCCTTGATTACAGAGGAAGCCTCTGCATAAATCAGAGATGGGTGGTAAACATTGAAAGAGGACTCAAAAATAGTACGCAACGATTCAAGATAAAGAATATTTTCCTCATCATCATAATCATCAATCTGAATCTGGAGCTGTTCTTCAAAATATTTAATAGGCATCAGAAACAGTCTAGAGATTGAGGAAAGATCCTGCCAATTAGGCGTTCCATCTATAAACAGCTGATCCACAAAAAATGTTATTGCTGAAGGAATATAAACAGGAACACAGGATGAAACAAAATTATCCTCATTTATTTTGCTGAAATCATCTGCAAACTGACGGATAACTTCTAAAGATCTGTCGTAGTATTTTTTTGAACGAGCATATTTTAAAACAGATGAGGATTTAAAGTATTTTTTTAGATCACGGGTACTGAGAACATCCAGTGCATTTTCAAGTTTTGCAAAAATATCATCTTTCTGTTTTACATTGCTCTGCTCTAAAGCAACATAATTCCAGTAGATAAACTCATCAATATCTTTTTTTTCAGTATTTTCAGAAAGCTCTAACTCACCATATCTTCTGACTTTGGCATTTAATTCATCCTGAGTAATAACTTCATAAGTGGAGTCAAAATTAAGGAAATTATTCTCAATAAAATGAATTTTCTCTTTAATTTCCGATTCATCTAGAAGTTTATTTTTTTTATTAGATAATGACATGTTTTCTCGTAGTTCTCGAAAAAAAATCAGTCTCAGTAAAGCTATCCATTCAAAAGCTCTGTGAGAAAGAGACAGTGGAAACAAGTAATTTCCACGATTAAATAAATATGTGTAACTTATGTAGAATATTAAGAGTAAAAAATTAAGATTTTATCTTGTATATTTTTCCTAGTTTGTATCGGTTATTTTACACTTCACAAAAACAAAAAATGATATACATAAGCTTATTTAACATAAGGTTAGTATATCATTATCTTCAAGTCTTCACAGTACAAAATAGAAGACTATTCTCACATTTTTGCTAGGCAGAATGATTTCTGCCCAGCCTTTCAATTAAGCTTCAGCGACTCCTGAAGAGAATCTGTTCTTAACAGTATGAACAATTACAGATAGACCAAGAGCTACCAGCATACATGCCATTACAACAAGTACAAAACCAAGACCTACCAGCACACCGTTTGAATTCCACTGCTGAGAGATAACCTGAGTAACGCCCCACAGACTCATAATCAGCATGAATACCATAGGCACAAAGGCTACTAGCCAGTTTACATTCTTAGAAAGCAGCCATAATGAAATTACCAGAAGAGTCAAAGCAGACATCAGCTGATTTGAAGCGCCGAAGATTGGCCACAAAGATGCAGCTTCACCACTTAGCGCCATGTACATTGATACAGCGACAATAGAGAAAGATGCAACATATTTGTTCATGAAAGCCTTTCTTACCATACCTACAGAAACAGTCTTGTTTTCGCTGACTTTATCCTCAGATGACTTAGCCTTAGGCATGAACAGTTCCTGACAAACAAAACGACCGAGTCTTGTTGCTGTATCCAGAGAAGTCATCATGAAAGCTGAGATGGCTAAAGAGATGAAAACCTTTGCAAGTGATGTATCAAGGCCAAGAGCACCGCAGAAATTTGAAATACCGGTAGCAAATGCTGCAGGAGGATTCTTGCCAAGCTCAGAGAATTCAGTATGTCCCATAGACATAACAGCAACCAAAGCCATGATGCCTAAAACACCTTCAATAAGCATTGAACCGTAGCCGATAGGTAATGCATCGCTTTCCTTGTTAAGCTGCTTTGATGTTGTACCAGAAGCAACTAGAGCATGGAAACCAGAGCAGGCACCACAGGCAATGAAAATAAACAGAGCAGGTACCATATCTGTCATCTTGCCGTCACCGGTTACAGCAGCAAAGCCTTCAAAGGAAGACATCTTGATTTCAGGGCTGTAAGCAAGAATTGAGGCAAAGCCTAAAGCCAGCATTGCATAAAGAAGCCATGAGTTCATGTAGTCTCGAGGCTGAAGAAGCCACTGAACAGGCATTACTGAAGCTACAAAGATGTAGATTGCAAGTACACCAATCCAGAATGATCTTACATTCTCTGGAGCGATATTGAATGCAGTTTCAACATTCAGAGGGAAGCTTTCACCAAGGTAAACTGATAGAAATACTAATGGAATAAAGATTACAGAAGCTCTCTTTAAACTAAAATTCAAATTAATTGTAGTAAAGGCAAATAGAGGAGCCATGAAAATAAACAGCAGAGATGCTGTTGCTACCTCAGGGAATTTTGTGAACAGTCCAGCGATAAGAAGAGTAAAAATTGCAACCACCAGAACCAGACAAAGCAAACAGAATCCTAAGAACAGCTGTCTTCCGGTAAAGCCCATCATTTTTTCCATAACGAAGGAAACAGATCTTCCCCTATTACGTACAGAGATAACCAAAGCTGCAAAATCATGGAATGCACCGATAAACACACATCCTACCAGTATCCATATCAATGCAGGAAGCCAACCGAAATAAGCTGCCATAATAGGACCAACAATTGGGCCAGGACCAGCAATTGAAGCAAAATGATGTCCAAAAAGAACAGGAGCTCTTGTTGGAACGTAATCAACACCGTCCATATTTGTATGTGCAGGTGTAGGTTTCTTTGGGTCTATTGAAAATAATTTCTTTAAAAAATTTCCGTATGTGAAATATGCTAAAACAAAGTATGCTAAGCAAATACAGAATAGTACACTGCCTGTCATTTCATTCACCAAATTTTTTGAATTATTCGTTTAAGTCAGAATAAAGACAATAGGTCTCGCAGACGAGTTACCTGCGATCTAGAGCATGAGCTTTGTGAGCTTTTGATATGATTTTTATCTTAATGGTTTGAGATAAAATCGACTTGAACGTGGGTAATGTTCTTTGTCGTTTTCATTATTAAATGCCTTTATTTATAAATAGTCAATATTTATTTATATGCAACATAGAATTATTTATTGTGCATTTTACGCAACACACAAAATCAATCAAAAATTCAGTAAGTTATAAAGAAAATCTTTCTCCTCATCTTTAATTTATTAATTATTACAATTTAAATAAATCCGGATTTTAAGAGACTTACAACAATTTTGACTCAATATGGGGCAGAAATAAAAGAAAGAGCCTTCCGAAAAAACTTATAACCTCATCGAGAAAAAATTTAAACGAATATTCTGAAACTTTTATATACCATCGAACATATCAGGTTTCTGCACCGTAAATAAGCCTTAACTGTTACCATAGTCTCTTGTTTTTGCTAGAATTGTTTCATTCAAAAGAGAGCTTTAGACATGAATTTATACGATAGAATGCAGAAGAGTCTCGAAAACAACCGCCATAATGGTGTTTTCAGAACAATAATTCCCAAGATTCAGAATAAGGGAATGATAAAAATTGATTCTAAAGATTATCTGAATCTTTCATCTAACGATTATCTAGGACTGGCCTCTGACAGTAATTGTCTAAACGAATTTTACGAGGAATCTAATTCTCAGTTATTAAGAATGTCTTCCTCAGGTTCGCCACTGCTCACTGGAGCACATGAAAGTTATGCTCAGGTATGTGAGGTCATGGAAAATTTATTCCATAAAAAAGCAACCTTTTTCAACAGTGGTTTTTCTGCTAACAGCGGAGTATTAAGCATTTTAGGAGCAGAAGATACTCTGATAATAGCAGACAAGCTTGCTCATGCATCAATGATTGACGGACTTACCGCTTCAAAGGGAAAGTTTCTGCGTTATGCCCATAACGACTATGACCATCTGGAACGACTGATACAGAAGAGCGAAATTTCTTACGAGAATATAATCATTGTTACTGAAGCTGTTTTCAGTATGGACGGAGACAGGTGTGATCTAAAAAAACTCGTGGAATTAAAACACAAATATCAGAACATCTACATTTATGTCGACGAAGCTCATGGCTTTGGCGTTTTGTCTGAAGATGGCAGCGGTCTCTGCGGTTCTTTAGGTCTGATTGATGAGGTTGATTTTATCTTGACAACCTTTGGAAAGGCTCTTGCTTCAGAAGGAGCCTGTATTCTTACAAACGAAACAGCCAGAGATTACATTATCAATAACTCCAGACCACTGATTTTCTCAACTGCCCTATCGCCTTACACGTTTGCACATGAAGCTTTCATGGTTAATTATATGAAGAAACGAAATGATCTTCGTTTAAGGCTCGATAAACTAAGTGCATATATCCATCAGACTTTGAATGAATGTAACTTTGAAAATGTTTCCTCTTCTCAGATTATTCCTATAATCACTGGTGACAATGAGAGAACATTAAAAGCCAGCGAATTTTTTAAAGAGCACGGAATATATGCGATGCCGATAAGACATCCGACTGTTCCTGCAGGAAAGGGCCGACTAAGAATATCACTTAATGCAGGATTAAATGACAGTCAGATTGAAATGCTTGCAGATACAATCAGGGCGTTTTCAAGGAAATAACATGAAACAGTTATTTATAAAGCTGAACCATAGCCAAAAACTGAATCTGATCTTTTTAGGTTACGGTCAGGACGGAGCTATCTTTGACTCACTAAAAAATCGTGAATGCGAAGATATAGCACTGGTTTACGATTATGAGAACGATGACTTTGATATCTCACTTTATAGAGAATACTCCTCAATAAACCTTATTGCCTGGTCCATGGGGGTAATGATTGCACCAAAAGTTCTGAAACAACACGGAATACTGGATAAAGTAGTTAGCTCATCTGCCATCAACGGCACTTTAGAAGGCATCGATGATAATTATGGAATACCGCCTAAGATTTGGGATGCAACCATTGATGCACTTTGCGAAAGTGCAGTTCTGAAGTTCTATCGAAGAATGTGCTTTGATGCAGAGCTTTATGAGGAATTTTTAAAACATAAACCACAAAGAAGTGTTGAGTCACTCAAAGCAGAGCTTATCTATATCCGAGAGTTTGCCAAAAAGCCTAGCGTAAAAAACTTCTTTTATACGAATGCATTTATCGGCTTAAAAGATAAGATCATCGCTCCTGCCAACCAGAAAAAATCCTTTAGTAAAACAGAAACAGTCTGTCAGGAAATAGAATGTGCCCATTACAACTATGAGCTGTTCTCAAAACAATTATTATGATTGTAAGAAAAGAATTCTTAAAGAGAAGTTTCTCTAAAGCCTCACAAACATACGATGAAAACGCCTCAGTTCAAAGCTATATGGGAAAAAGACTGCTTGAAAAGCTAGACTTTAGTAGCTTTAAGCATGTGCTTGAAATAGGCAGTGGTCCGGGAAATTTTACAGAAGAAATAATAAGTCGATTCTCTCCACAAAAACTTGCTCTCAATGATATATCTGAGGAGATGCTTAATATCTGTAAAGAACGTTTCTCAAATCATATGACCGTTAGCTATCATCCTGGAGATATAGAGAAATTAACTTTAAAAGAAAAATACGATCTGATTACTTCAAACGCCTGTCTGCAGTGGCTATTTGATCTTGAGGGTACTCTAAAGAAGTTTATAGAATCATTAAAGCCAAATGGAGTTTTAGCCTTTACAAGTTTCGGAAACGAAAATGTAAAAGAAATTACAGCATTAACCCAGAATGGACTTAGATATCTTTCTTACTCGGAGTTAGATTCCGTTTTAAAAACACTTAATGTTCCATACTCTCTTCAGGAAGAGATCGTAAAATTTCACTACACAGATGCCCTCAATATGCTTAAAACCCTCAAGAAAACAGGGGTAACAGGATTTTCTAAAACAATCTGGACAAAAGGAATGCTTAACCGCTTTGTTAAGGAATTTGAATCAAAATTTTCAGATGCCAATGGTGTATATTTAACCTGGCACATTTACTATGCTGTGGTAAAAAAACAAAATAGTATTTTATTATCTGTGTAGATTAATTCTTTACTTAGAGCGGTTTTAAAAGGGAAAATAGAGCATCCAGCAAGAAACAAGCTGTCTTAAAAATTTAAATAAACACAAAATACAAAGAGTGAACTTAAAAAGTTTAAAAAGGATAATGATAGATGGTGGATGCTATAGGACTCGAACCTATGACCCTCTGCTTGTAAGGCAGATGCTCTAACCAGACTGAGCTAAGCATCCATTCTTGAATGGAATTTCTACATGGTGGATGCTATAGGACTCGAACCTATGACCCTCTGCTTGTAAGGCAGATGCTCTAACCAGACTGAGCTAAGCATCCGTAGAAAGTGAGTGCATTATAATGGCTGAATAGCAATATGGCAAGAGTTATTTTAGATATTTTTTGTAGTTAATTTTATAAAGGGCATTTATTAGCTGTTTACGGACTTAAATTTTTTTTAATCATTTGGAGGCTTGTATTATAAATTTATCAATAAAGGATAACAGATACTGCCCCAATTAAATGCAAATTTAATGAAGACCTAAAGCTTCATACACATTAGTGTATAATTTCCCCGTTCACATGATCTTTAGCTTCTTATCAGGTTGCTAAAATCTTTCTTTTCATGGCAGGTTCCCTGCCTTTTACTAGGTTAAGTCAAATATCATGAGTAACGCATTAACAAAAACCGATTTTAATTTCCCAGGTCAGAAAAGTGTTTATCACGGTAAGGTAAGAGACGTATACAACATTAATGATGAAATGCTGGTTATGGTCGCAACCGACAGAATTTCAGCTTTTGACGTTGTTCTGCCAGAGGGAATTCCTTACAAAGGACAGATGCTAAACCAGATTGCAGCTAAATTCCTTGATGCAACTACTGATATTTGCCCTAACTGGAAAATCGCAACACCTGATCCAATGGTTTCAGTTGGCATTATGTGTGAAGGTTTCCCTGTTGAAATGATCGTTCGCGGTTATCTATGCGGCAGCTCATGGAGAGCATACAAGAGTGGAGTTAGAGAAATCTGCGGCGTTAAGCTTCCTGAAGGAATGAAGGAAAATCAGAAGTTCCCAGAGCCAATCATCACACCTACCACCAAGGCTGAACTAGGTCTTCATGATGAGGATATTTCTAAAGAGCAGATTCTTGAGAGAGGACTTGCAACACCTGAGGAATATGCACTACTTGAGAAATATACTCTGGCTTTATTTAAGCGTGGAACAGAGATCGCAGAAAAGAGAGGACTAATTCTTGTTGATACCAAATATGAGTTTGGTAAACACAAGGGTACTATTTATCTGATGGATGAGATTCATACTCCAGATTCAAGCCGTTACTTCTACAAGGATGGTTATCAGGAAAGATTTGAGAAGGGTGAGCCTCAGAAACAGCTGTCAAAGGAATTCGTTCGTGAATGGCTGATGGATAACGGCTTCCAGGGAAAAGCAGGTCAGCAGGTACCAGAGATGACTCCTCAGATTGTTGAATCAATTTCAAATCGCTATCTAGAGCTTTTCGAAAACATTACCGGTGAGAAGTTCGAGAAATCAGAGAACACTGATATTGCAGCAAGAATTGAAAAGAATGTTAACGAGTTCCTAAAGAACAGATAACATTTTATTTACAGTATTGTTTAAGAGGTGCAATTGCACCTCTTTTTGTATGTCAGGATATAGCCTTAAGATTTCTTGTCAGAACCTTGTAGGTAATATCCATCGCCTTCGTAAGATCTTCTTTGGAGATATTAAGAGGAGGATTGAAATACAGAGTATCCCCTATCGGTCTTAGCAACAGGCCTTCCTTTAGAGCATCCTGATAAATTCTGTATCCAAGTCTTAAAGAAGAAGGGAATCTCTCTTTTGTTGACTTGTCTTTTACAATCTCCATTACATTGATAAGTCCAATACTTCTTACCTGCCCAATGTTTTCTAGAGAAGAGAATCTATCTGCAAAAGTCTTGCTTAACCAGGAGGCTTTTTCAACGGCTTTCTCTATGATATGGTCGCGCTTTAGGATTCTGATTACACTCAGTGCGCAGGCACACGCCAGAGGATTGCCAGCGTAAGTATGAGAATGAAGAAAAGCCTTACCTTCAGAGTAATCTCCTAAGAAAGCGTTATAAACCGTATCAGTTACACCAACCACAGACATTGGCATATAACCGCCTGTAATAGCCTTTGACATACACATCAGATCAGGCGTAATTCCGGCATGGTCACAGGCAAACCATTTACCGGTTCTTCCAAATCCGGTGGCAATTTCATCTGCAATCAGAAGAACACCATGTTTTTTACATAGTTCGCTTAAAAACTTTAAATATTCTGCAGGATAGATTCTCATTCCACCGGCTCCCTGAAGCAGAGGCTCAACAATCAGAGCACAGAGCTCAGAACCATGTTCATCAAAAATCTTCTCTGCCCTCTCCATGCATTTTTTAGGATATTCCTCTGGGTGTAAAAACAGATCAGGAGCTTCAATATGAATGTTATCCATCATCATAGGCTTATACATCAGGTTATACAAATCCATACTGCCAACTGATAATGCGCCTATTGTTTCTCCATGGTATCCCTCAGACAGACAAGCAAATCTGCGTCTATTGGTCTGTCCAATCTGCTGCTGATACTGAAATGCTATTTTCAGGGCCATTTCCACAGATGATGAACCATTATCTCCGTAGTTAAAATGTGTAATTCCCTCAGGAACGATACTTAACAGTTCCTTGGTAAGCTCTACAACCCATGGGTGAGTAAAGTTTGCAAATATAACATGTTCAAGCGTCTTTGCCTGCTGGCAAAGCGCATCTGAGATTTCCTCGTTACAATGACCTAAAAGGTTACACCACCAGGAACTGATAATATCCAGAATTTCATGCCCATCTTCAGTGTACAGATAACACCCTTTACCTTTAACTACAGGAATAGGAGGAAAGGCTTCATAATCTTTCATCTGCGCAGCAGGATGCCATATATGCTTTACATCAAAATCAATTAAATTCTCTTTAGCACTCATCGAAGTAATCTTCCATTTTCTGATAGCGTAAATTCAAGTTTTTATCGCCTTTTCCCAATGTTGCAATAACATTTGTTCCAGAGATCTCCTCAATCATCTGAAGGTTATCACTATGCATTACAGAGCTATTATCAAAATTATTAAGAATTACGCCCTTTACTTTTATACTGTTCTGTTTAAGGTAACTTATGGTCAATACTGTATGATTAATTGTTCCAAGTCCGGCATCAGCTACAACCACTGCATTAAGTTTTAAAGCCTTGAGAATATCAAGATACATCAGATGATCATTCTTCTCCCAGACAACTGGACATATAATTCCACCCGCCCCCTCCGAGAGTACATAATCATAGTTGACTCTTAGGGAATTGAAGTCTTTTAAAATTTTATCCAGGCTTGCAAAGCGATTTTCTCCTCTTGCAGCAAGATGAGGAGACAAAGGTTTTTCATAAAGATAGGAAAGAAGAGATTCGGTATTCTGGTTTATTCCGGATGAATCCCTCACAAAGCCGGCATCAGAATGTTCTATACTGTCGGAGCCACTTACTGCTGCCTTATAGTAAGCAATAGACAAATTCTTTTTGGTAAGTTCTCTTGCAATGGCTGCACTTACATAGGTCTTACCGATATCTGTACCGGTACCTGTAACAAATAGTCCTCTCATTTTTTTAACCTCAATTATACTGAGGTCATTTTAACATACTGAAAACGAAGAAGATTACCTAATGCCGATAGCAAAAAAAATCCCCTGAATAGGAGTTCAGAGGATTTTGCGGTTAAACAGATTCGTCTAAAAATCAGACATCAGTTGGAGCACCCTCAACAGGTGTCTTACCAAACTTCAGTAAGCTTACAAGACAGATTACAGCTACTACTATACCGATGATATTTGAGGTATTGATATCCAAGCCAAAGCCCATGTTCTTCTCGTAGCAGATATAGCTTACAGATACGACTGTAATGAAGCATGCTGGAATAGTACAGATCCAGTGGAACTTACCCTTTCTGAACAGGTAAGCAGCAGCTGACCATAGACAGATTCCTGCAAGAGTCTGATTTGAGAAACCGAAGTATCTCCAGATGATGTTGAAATCGATCTGAGATAAGGCAATACCAATACAGAATACTGGGATAGCAATTACCAGTCTCTTCATTGGCTTAACCTGTGGCAGATGAATTACATCAGCAATAGTTAAACGAGCTGCTCTGAATGCAGTATCACCAGAAGTAACAGGCAGAATAACCACACCAAGAATAGCAAGAAGACCGCCAAAACCGCCTAATAGGGCAACGCAGGAGTCGTTAACTACAACAGCAGGGCCACCTGCAGATAATAGGGCCTGAGCATCTGGGTAGAAAGTCATACCAACAGTACACCATACAAGACCAATAAAGCCTTCAGCAACCATTGCTCCGTAGAATACCATGCGACCCTCTGACTCGTTCTCAACACAGCGAGCCATCAGAGGAGACTGAGTTGAGTGGAAGCCTGACAGTGCACCACATGCAATAGTAATAAATACAAGAGGGAAGATTGGCAGATCCTTAGGATGAGGATTGTGATCGAAGGTTGCCCAGGAGTAGAAGCTATCTGGCATCTGAACAAACATACCGACAGTAACACCAATTGCCATGATCAGCAGCAAGGCTCCAAATACAGGGTAGATTCTACCTATGATCTTATCGATAGGGATAATGGTAGCAAAGAAGTAGTAAGCGAAGATAACGCCTAACCATGCACCGAAAGTCATTACTCCATCAAAGTGACCTACAGATAGTTTTGCTAACAGACCTGCAGGAGCAGTTGCGAACACAACACCTACTAGCAGAAGCAGAATGGTAGCAAAAACGCGCATACCGTTCTTGGCAATCTTACCTAGATTATAACCAACTACATCAGGAACATTTGCACCGCCATAGCGAACTGACAGCATTCCTGAGAAGTAATCATGAACAGCACCGGCAAAAATAGTACCGATAACAATCCATAATAAAGCGGTTGGACCATAAACCGCACCTAGGATAGGACCAAATACAGGGCCTACACCGGCGATGTTCAGTAACTGAATTAACCATAGTTTCCATTTTGGCATGGCAACATAGTCAACACCGTCACTCTTTGTTTTAGCTGGGGTTGATCGGGCTGGATTAGGGCCGAAAATTCTTTCGACAATTCGACCATACACGAAATAACCTACAAGCAAGGCTATTACCGAGATAATAAACCACATATATCTTGGCATACACGACTCCTTATATTTTTATGTTTGTTAAGTAACTGTATAATAAAATTTTATTATCAGGAATAATCAAAGAATTTATAAAAAGTTGATAGGACTCCACGAAATTTAAGAGTAGATTTAGATGTCAATCACATTCCTATTATTATTTTTGGATATATTTCTGAATTTATTCTTTCTTGAAAACGTTTTAAATTTTACGCAGTTATCAGTTTATGATAACGCGTATTTTTAAACTCACACTCTTGTCTCAGACATTTTAGACAACGTTTACACTAAAAAGAAATTATTAGCATTATCTTCACTTCAGAAATAGTAATAATTGCCGTTATTCTTATATATAACTAAAAAAAAATAATCATAAATACTATCTAAAAAGAGGAAACTCGAAATGCCACTATATCTGACCAATATAGCGAGTATGAGTGCTATGAGGACGTTGAATAACGTTACCTCAGGGCTTAATACGGTCTTTCAGAGACTTTCCTCAGGTAAAAGAATAAATTCCGCTAAAGATGATCCTGCCGGACTTATGATCGCAGATCGACTTACTGCTCAGATTAACGGCTATAAACAGGGCTCAAGAAACTTAAACGATGGCATTTCTGTTGCTCAGACCATGGAACATGCTTTAGATGAAAGCAAGGATATGCTGCAGAGGATCAGGACTCTGGCTGTTCAGGCTGCAACAGGAACATATTCAGATGCAGACAGAAAGGCTATGGATACAGAAGCACAGGAGTTATGCTATGAAATCACAAGAATCTCAAACAGTACAACCTTTGGTGGAGCTCAGATACTCGCAGGAAATAAAGGTGGCCTGTTCAGTTCTAATGGCAGCATTGATATACAGTGTTCTGGCACTGTAGGTGATAAAATCTCCATTCAGGGCTTTGCTGACGGATTCTCTATCTCAGGCATAGCTTCATATCTTAATATCCCAGAGGGTGAATCCTGTTTTAAACCAGATGGAGACTCTCTGGCATTCAGTCTAACCTCAGCTGCAAATGCAGAATCCGTACTTGGATGTATCGATAAATACATAAATACAGTCAGCACATATCAGGCAAGACTTGGAGCCGTTCAGAACCGAATGGAATCAGCAATCCGCAACAACAGTTCAATGTACGAAAATCTGTCTGATGCGCGTTCAAGAATCGAAGATACCGACTATGCAGAGGAAGCCTCAAAACTTGCAGAACTGATGGTCAGACAGCAGGTTATCGCCTCACTTTTCTCAAGAATCAACAACAGCAAGAGTGTTATTCTATCTCTTCTTGGCGGATAGCAAAAAACAAAAAGCGCACTACCACTTTCGCAATAGTACGCCCTTAATAATCAATTAGAGTCGTTAATCAGTTAGCTTCAACCTTTACTGACTGAGCTCCGGAATAGGTCTTAAATTCCTCAACCAGAACATCTGCAAAGCCAGGATACAGTCTTGAAATTTCCTTATCAGGAATTGGAGTATCCTTTTCATTATAGAAGGTAATTGCACTGTACTGCTTCTGATGGATACCAACACGAATCTTGTACTTACCGGTATTGATATCAAGTAGGCGACGGCCTCTTACATTTACCCAGTTATCAGTGTTGTCGTTAACTTCAACGTCATACTCTGCCTTGGATACAGAGTGCTTGGTAACCTTCCATCCGCATCTGTCAAACAGACCTTCCAGAATTGCGGTAGTGGTTTCGAATGGAGCTTCAACAATAATAGCCTGGTGATTGTTATGGTCTTTACCGATTGATACAACAAGGTTATCAGGATCTACAACAGCCTCATGCTGTTTTGAATCGATCTCGTGGATGATATTGTTGGCAAAGCCCATGGCAAAACGCTCCTGCTCGATCATATCAAGCAGATCTTCCATTCCCTTACCTGAAGACAGAGATGTCATAGAACCAATCAGTTTAGATGCGATACCTAAAGAGCCATCGGAATTTCTACCAACACGAATCTGATAAATCTGATTGTACTTCTTCAGACCAACTTCAGCATCAGATCCATCGTAAGGCTTACCGAACTCGGTAAAATCACGTGAAATTGTAGTCAGAAGATACTGACCAGGAGCAATCTTACCAACACCAATATTCATATGCTTGAGAACAGAGGCCAATAACATCCAGGCATCATCTTCTGTCTGAATTCCATGAGAACCGTTTCTCTCAAACCAGACAATAGCCTCACCATCAGACCACTGAGTGTGGATACCCATATCAGATCTGTATGGAGCGGTAGGAGGACGAACGTCAACAGCCTCACCAAGAGGACCATGTAGTGATTTTGCATCAACCTGTGGAATAGTTAACTCAGAGTTAACACCAGGATTATCCAATCCTTCAGGAACAACAAGAGTATTTCTGTAGATTTTTGAATCAACGTGCTCGTAATAGCCGGTAACTTCTCTTGTACTCTTATCCATACCAAAATATTCTTGGTAATAGTCCTTTACAGTAACGCAGCCTGTCATGCTAAGAGTTGGCAATGCCATTACAGTTACGACTAAAGCAAGTTTATCTAACTTATACTTTGTCACCTAAATACTCCTGTATTTCACTTATTTTTTACAGATACCCTGTTATCAATGATATCTGTGTTGTTATCTAATCATTAAACCAGTAGAGACTCTTTAATTAAAGCCATACTGATTAAATAGGACAGTTCTAAGCTTTCAGTTTATTTCTTAAAGATCAGAAACTGTCGTTATTCATAACCAAAAAGCACCGTGTATTAAACGATGCTTAAAGTCTTATGAAGAAGATTATTCATCCTGCTGAAGAAGAGGTTTCTGCAGATAATTGAATAAGTTGGAACTTACCATATTCAGAACCTCTTTAATGGATGATAACTCAGGATCATAAGCATTGATATAGGTTGGCTCTGAACCTGGCTCATAGTAGCAGACACTTGAGAAAACAGCATCTACATCAGTATCAGAAAGAGTCAGAGAACATCTGAAGTCAATTAAACGTTCAACACCAGCCTGAATTAAAAGAGGATCTCTCATTTCCTTACGGAAATTGATAACTCCCATTGTTCTGTCATCCAGGAAAATCTGATTAGGACGAACACCAACCTTCACCCAATGCTCAGCTTTGTCATATGCTCTTTCAAGCTGATTATCAGAATGATAAGTGAATGCAACTTCATAATCACTTCCTGGTGGAGGCGCTACCTTACCCTCTTCCTTCTGAGCGTCATCATTTTCAAAATCTGACATAGTGTACTCACTCCTTTCTTTCACTTATCGTTTGTTATACAGAAACTTTTTTGGTCTCTCTTAAAGCAACAGTAAGATTAAATTCTGGTTTATCCTCAGTAGAATTCTTGCTGTCAACACAGAAATAACCTTCTCTTTCAAACTGGAAGCTCTGACCAACCTTAGCATTCTTCAAACTAGCTTCTAAGGCTGCATTCTCAATTTCTATCTTTGAATTCTTGTTTACAGTTGAAAGGAAATCCTCTGCAGCACCTGGATTAGGTACATTAAACAGATTCTCATATAAATTAACTTTTCCGCGATAGCAGTTATTAGCATCAACCCAGTGGATAACTCCCTTTGGCTTATGGCCCTCGATTGTTGCTCCTACAGAATTTGGAACTGCTACAACATGAACGACAGTAACTCTGCCATCAGTGTCCTTTTCACAGGAAACAGCCTGAACCACATATGAATTGCGCAGACGAACCTCATGACCTAACTTCAGGCGCTTGTACTGCTTATTGGCCTCTTCTCTGAAATCAGCCTCATCAATGTACAGTTCCTTGCTGATAGTAATGGTTCTTGTGCCTAGATCCTCGCGCTCTGGATGATTGCTGATAGTATATGAAGTATCAGTTACACCTTCTTCCCCATAATTATCAATAACCAGCTTGATTGGATGTAGAACAGCCATAGCACGAGGTGCATTTTTGTTCAGATCATCTCTGATACAGGACTCAAGAGCACTCATTTCTACAACGTTTTCCTGCTTGGTTACACCGATACGGCGACAGAACTCTCTGATGGAGGCCGGAGTATAACCTCTGCGACGTAAGCCGGAAATAGTAGTCAGACGAGGATCATCCCATCCGTCAACTATGCCCTCTTTAACCAGCAGATTCAGCTTGCGTTTTGAAGTAATAGAACCTTCAAGATTCAGTCGGCTCATCTCATACTGATGAGGGCGAGCCTTTATGGAGATATGCTCTAAAACCCAGTCATAAAGTCTGCGGTTATCCTGGAACTCTAAGGTACAGATTGAATGGGTAATACCTTCAATGGCATCAGAGATACAGTGTGTAAAATCATACATAGGATAAATACACCATTTATCCTTTGTAATAGCATGTTCAGCAAATCTTACACGGTAAATAACAGGATCTCGCATACAGATAAAAGGAGATGCCATATCAATCTTGGCTCTCAGACAAACCTGACCTTCCTTAAATTCTCCGGCCTTCATCTTCTCAAATAAAGCACGGTTTTCTTCTACAGAACGGTTTCTGTATGGACTTTCCTTACCAGGCTCTTTTAAGGTTCCGCGATACTCACGAATCTCGTCAGGAGAAAGTTCATCAACATATGCAAGACCTTTGTCAATCAGCTCTAAGGCATAACCATACAGACGGTCAAAGTAATCAGATGAGTGACGAATCTCTGTCCACTTAAATCCAAGCCACTGAACATCTCTCTGAATGGAATTTATATATTCCATATCCTCTTTTTCAGGGTTGGTATCATCAAATCTTAAATTGCAGGTTCCCTTGTAATCTCTGGCAAGACCAAAATTCAGACAGATTGACTTTGCGTGACCGATATGAAGGTAACCATTTGGCTCTGGAGGAAATCTGGTTGCAACATGGTCATGGCGACCTGAATTTAAATCATCATCAATAATGTCGGTAATAAAATTGCGAGGGATTCTTTCCTCTTCACCAACAGCAACAGTCATTTAATAAGCTCCAAAATCCAATATAACCTAATTCCTAAATCTTCTTGTATAAGAAGATTCCTTTGCTATCTAATAGCAAAAAAGGGCGACAGTATTCATTTGACTTATGCCCTTTGCTCTTTAAGTTTGCGTGTAAGTCTGTATATGCCAGCTTTGGTAAATGCTTTACAGATACTCTTACGTCTAAAGAGATTCTTTATCTTTTTTAGTTCTCTGCTCTATCTATAAATGCAGATTTTATTTTCTAACATGCTAATTCTAGCAAAGTGCCTGTAAACACTCAATTTTATTAGCTGTTTTTATTTCAAAAAAACATTTTTGAAAAATTTTTATCTTTAAGTTCAAAATGTTAAAAATACGCTTTTCCATATTAATGTATAAATTTGCGAGATAGATTTCATTTTTCTTTGAAGATCAGCAGGTAGAATGCGCTCTGAGAATAATTTCAACTAAATGCTACACATACACTAAAAAAAAGCATATAATTCCATGAATTTTGTATTTGTATATGTAATCTAATTTGAGGATACAAAAATGAGCTTTGAGTCAGAAAAGCCTTTTAATGATTTCCAGCACTTTGCACGTGGTATCCGTCGCAGTGGTGATTTTACTATCAATGAGTCAAACCTGCTTGAGAAGTATGGCACTGCAATGATGGAGCTTTACAACGGAACTCGCAAGCCAAAAACAGAAGAAGAGAAAGTTTTTGTAAAACAGATTACTTCAGATGAGGTTATTACCGATCATAACGCAAAAATTTTCAAGAAGTATCTTCAGGTTATCAAGAAGTATCTTCAGGTTATTCAGCCACGTCACCTTCACAGACTATGTTCTGTTGGTAATGATGACGAGTTAAATGGCAATGGCTACATGAATGGTTCATCAGACGAGACCTCCGGTTTAGATTAGTAAATAAGCCTGAGGTTGAAAAAAAGACGCGTAATGCGTCTTTTTTTTCTGTCTTCATATTCACATCTCTTCACAAGCTTTATGTTGTAGCCTTCCAAAGAAGAAAACGACAACAATACGGAACTTATAAACTGCATCCTATACCTTATTTCTGAATTGATAATGACAAACCTCTACCAAAGGATCTAATTCAACAGGTTCAAAAACACTCTTTCATATTCTTTTCAAAAAACTTTTATAGCAAAGAAAAACAAAAGTCTAAATAAACAAAAAAAATCAGACAAGGATATTGAATTATTTTTCAGAAAAAACGATTTTATGCAAGAATAGGCAATTGAAATATAATATTAGGCAACTAAATAGAAGGTTTTGTTTAATTTATTATATAAAAATGAGCAAATTCTCCAAACATTGCTCTAGATCAACTTTTTTAATTTAATTCTACGTATAATGAATCCATAAGTTAATTCTATACAATCAAACAAACATAAGGATCTTATCGGCATCAGATGTATTTTCTGATGCCGTATTTCTTTGTAGACTACCTTTTATATCCTACAGTGACTCTATCATTTCCCGCAAAATCTATGACAGTCTCGACATTTTTGTAACCATAGGAAACAAAAATATCGCGAACAGACAGTCCCTGATTATAGCCATGTTCAATCATAAGTGGAGCATCAGTTTTAAGATGAGCTAAAGCATCCCTACAGATGATTCTAATATCATTAAGACCATCAGCCCCGGATGTCAGTGCACTGATAGGTTCATAAGGGAGAGAAGTCTTTGTAAGATGAGGATCGTTCTCTTCTATATAAGGAGGATTTGAAACAATCAAAGAGAATTTCTTATCCACAAGATTTGAAAACCAGTCTGAATGGATAAAGGTTACTTCAAGATCCAGAGCTTTAGAGTTTTCTTTCGCAACTTCCAACGCCTTCTCTGAAAAATCGCAGGCAAAGGCCTCGACATTATCTCTGTACTCTGATTTTAGAGCAAGAATAATTGCCCCACTCCCCGTTCCCATATCAAGAATCGAACCTTTAACCTTACAGTCAAGAGCACATTGAACAATGATTTCCGTATCAGGTCTTGGAATCAGAGTATCCTCTGTTACCTTAAGCTTTAGCCCCCAGAATTCCTTGTATCCAAGAATATAGGCAATAGGATATCCGGTAATACGCTTGTCGATAAGCGAATTCAGCTTATTTAAAATGTCATCAGAAAGTTCATCTGAATCATGAGTTATAAGCTGAACCTTAGATAAATGAGTAAGATGGGAAAGTATTAAAGAAGCATCAAGAGAAGCACTTTCAATTCCGGCATCAGAAAGTTTTTTTCGGGAGATTTTTAAAGCTTCGAAAATAGTCATAAAGCTTGTATAGAACAGATAACTATCCACAGATAGCTGTGAATAGTTATTTTATTAAAATATTATAGAGCACCCTGTGATGCCATAGAGGCAAGCTGTTCAGCTTTAAACTCTTCAATTACAGGCTTAAGCATCAGATCAAGATCACCGCCTAAAACTTCGTCTAAACGGTAAACAGTTAAGTTGATACGATGATCTGTAATACGGCTCTGAGGGAAGTTATAGGTTCTGATACGATCAGAACGGTCACCGGAAG
>NZ_CACVSS010000019.1:0-31487 GCF_902756765.1 uncultured Succinivibrio sp.
CAGCTTTGAGTCCTATACCAAAGGTGCAGGTAGAAACAGTATCTTCTGTCAGTCTGAGATGACCCTTGAGAACAGGAAATACCGAACCTTTGCCTCACTGACCTTCGGTTATGAGCATCATAAGAATGCAGATATCTACAACGTTGGAATCAAGGCAGGTCTGAGGTTCTGAAAAAAGGCAGGGCAGTATAATACGCTGTCCTGCTTTATTACAGAGGTAGTTTCAGTATCAATTCAGATTTTCTTCCAGGGATTTAGCTTACATTGTATATATAAATATACAAAATCTTTAAAGATCAACGAGATAATTAAGGGGTGGGATAAAATAGATTCAGTGCCGATTTACATCGACAGAGGTGGTTCTATGTTATTAACTTTAATTAAGGAATAGAAAATGACCTTAGTTAAAAACATAATTCTGGTTCTATTATTACTATGGTGCAATCCAGTGATGTAATTTAGAACCACTTAAGCAAGGTAGAGGACTCGCAATCCTCTACCTTGTCTTTTATTGTAGGACTTAATTTCTTAAATCTCAATATGTTAAGAATACAGCAGTCTTTAGTTTTATGATAAAAAAACAGGACAGTTAAATACTGTCCTGCTGAACGACGAGTTAGTCTATTTTATGCGAAATTACATTTTATGTCCCATTTCATAGGCATTGTCGTGAACATCAGTTACGGTTCTGCCTGAAGGATCGTTCATCTGAGCAAATTTAGCATCCCAGGCTATAGCGGTCTCGGTAGAGCAGGCTACTGACTTGCCGTATGGTACAGTCTTAACTGCTGATGGAAGCTTGAACAGATCCTCGAAGATCTCTCTGTACAGATAAGCTTCCTTGGTAACAGGTGTATTTACAGGGAAGCGGGTTTCACGCTCAGCAAATTTTCTGTCGGATACACTCTTCTCGGCATAATCTCTCAGCGCATCGATCCATGAGTAGCCCACGCCGTCAGAGAACTGCTCCTTCTGTCTCCACAGTACCTCTTCTGGCAGCATTCCGTTAAAGGCCTCGCGCAGTGCTTTCTTTTCGATGGTGCTACCCTGACACATCTTGGCACTAGGCTTGAAGTTCATGGCAATGTCCAGGAATTTCTTATCCAGGAATGGAACACGGCCTTCAACACCCCAGGCCATAAGTGACTTGTTAGCACGCAGACAATCGTACAGGTGTAGCTGATCAAGCTTTCTAATTAGCTCCTCATGCATTTCCTTGTCGTTAGGTGCCTTGTGGAAGTACAGGTAACCACCGAAGATCTCATCTGAGCCTTCGCCTGACAGCACCATCTTGATGCCCATAGCCTTGATATAGCGGGCCATCAGATACATAGGGGTAGATGCTCTGATGGTGGTTACATCATAGGTCTCAATGTGGTAGATAACATCACGCAGGGCATCCAGACCTTCCTGAATAGTGTAGTGAATCTCGTGATGAACTGTACCCAGATAGTCTGCAACCACACGAGCCTTCTTTAAGTCAGGTGCACCTTCAAGACCGATGGCAAAGGAGTGCAGACGAGGGAACCAGGCATCAGTCTTGCCGTCATCTTCCACACGCTTCTGTGAGTAATACTTGGCGATGGCAGATATTACCGATGAATCAAGACCGCCTGACAGCAGTACACCGTATGGAACGTCACACATCAGCTGACGACGAACCGCATCCATCAGACCATCTTTTAGAACCTTAACATCATCAGTACCGTTCTTTACGTTCTCGTACTCGGTCCAGTCTCTGAAGTAGTACTGCTTGAATTCGTAATCGCCGCCCTTGGTGTAGATGTAGTGTCTTGGAGGGAATTCCTTTACAGAATCACAGACCTTAACCAGAGCCTTCATCTCGGAGGCAACATAGAAACGGCCCTCACGGTCAGTACCCACGTACATTGGGTTGATACCCATATGATCTCGGGCTGCAAAAATGGTGTTGTCTTCCTCATCGTAGATAACAAAGGCAAAGTCGCCTACCAGACGGTCGACAAAGTTTTTGCCGGTACGCTTGAATTCCTCATATAAAGGAAGAATAACCTCACAGTCAGAACCGGTCTTGAACTTATAGTCTACGGTAAGTTCGGTCTTTAACTGCTTGTGATTGTAGATTTCGCCGTTTACTGCCAGGATGTGCTTACGGTTTTCATTATATAAAGGCTGTGCACCGTTCTGTGGATCAACGATGGATAGACGCTCGTGAACAACGATGGCGTGTTCACCCTGATAAATACCTTCCCAGTCAGGGCCTCTATGAAGCTGAAGTCTTGAATTTTCAAGAGCTGTCTGCCGTAGTGACTCTGAGTTTTCCTTAATATCAAATATTCCAAATATAGAACACATAACAGCCTCTCTAATCTTGTGTGAATTTCTCTTTATTCTAGTTGGAAATTTTCAACCCTTGTTTATTCAGCACTCATTAGGTGCATTTGACTAAATTAAATGAATAATAAATTAACTAAGGTTTACTGCAAAAATATCTTAATAAACAAGATGTTAATAAAATTTTCAAAAAAAGAGTAAATTTACAAAAACTAAATAAATTCTTTAAAAACAGTGTATTAGCAGAAAAACATGATTTTCTATACACAATTTTATAATGTCCTATTTTAGTGCTATATGCACTTAAAATAAACATTAGATCTAAAATAATTAAAACAATGCTTAAATGTGGTGCAATATCTAAGAATTCAAAACAGGAGCATTTTATGAAATTTACAAAAATGCAGGGCTGCGGCAATGATTACGTATACATGGATACCTTCAGTGAGAAAGTTGAAGACCGTAGCGCTATGGCACAGTTACTTTCAAACAGAAATTTTGGAATAGGTTCAGACGGACTAATTTTTATCAACCCTTCCGACAAGGCCGACTTTGAGATGGAAATGTACAATCTGGACGGATCAAGAGCTCAGATGTGCGGCAACGGCATCCGCTGTGTAGGCAAATATGTATACGAGCATGGCCTTACCGATAAAACCGATTTCATTGTCGATACTCTGGCAGGACTAAAACATCTGCATCTGAATATAAGCGAAGGTGAGGTTTCTCTTGTCAGCGTGGATATGGGCGGAGCAACCATCATTCCTGAGCAGATTCCTGTAAAACCTGATGAGTTTGAGGATTATGCCGATGGTGTCGGTGCTCAGATCGAAGTTTTAGGTGAGAAATACAAGGTTACCCCTGTCAGCATGGGTAATCCTCACAGTGTCTGTTTTATCGATCAGGATGTGGAAGATTTTGATCTGATGAGAATCGGTCCTGCCTTTGAAACTCATCCTGCCTTTCCGGAGAAGGTTAATGCTGAATTCGTAAACATCAGGGACAGAAGTCATATCAAGGTTCGTGTGTGGGAGCGCGGCTCAGGTGAAACCTGCGCCTGTGGAACCGGAGCCTGTGCCTGTGTGGTTGCCGGTGTTTTAAACGGCCTTCTGGAAAAAGAGGTCTTTGTGGAAATGAAAGGCGGTGTGCTCAGGGTTACCTGGGATGAGGTTGAGAACAGGGTAACTCTTGCCGGTCCAGCTGTTACCGTCTTTGAAGGTGAAACCAGAAATATTCAGAAGCCATATAAATTTGCGGAGTAAAAATGCTGAAAGTTAATCAGAATTATTTAAAACTGCCTGGTTCATATCTATTTTCCGATATTGCTAAAAAAGTTAAAGGCTATAAGGAAGAGCATCAGGGGCAGGAGGTTATCTCCTTGGGTATCGGTGATGTTACCAGACCACTGACTCCTACTATCATCAAAGCTTTGCATGATGCAGTGGATGATATGGCGGATATTGAACGTTTCCACGGTTACGGTCCTGATTTAGGTTATGCCTTCCTGCGCGAGAAGATAGCAGAATTTGATTTTAAAAGACGAGGCTGTGAGGTGAGCGCAGATGAGATTTTTGTCTCAGACGGTGCCAAGAGCGATTCTGGAAACATCCAAGAAATCTTTGCTGAGACCTGCAGTATCGCTGTAAGCGATCCGGTATATCCGGTGTATGTGGATTCAAATGTCATGGCCGGCAGAACCGGAACCTACGATCCTGCCTCTACCAGATGGTCAGATGTGGTTTATATGCCTTGCACCAAGGACAATGATTTTGTTCCTGATCTTCCTTCAAAAACTCCTGATATTATCTATATCTGTTCACCAAACAATCCGACAGGCAAAGCTCTAACCAGAGATCAGCTTCAGTCTTTCGTGGACTATGCTCTTAAAAACAGATCGGTAATACTGTTTGATGCAGCATATGAAGCCTATATCTCGGACGAGAACGTGCCTCATTCTATCTATGAGTGTGAGGGAGCTCGTGACTGTGCCATTGAGATGAGATCATTCAGTAAGAATGCCGGCTTTACCGGTGTAAGACTGGGGTACACAGTGGTACCAAAGAATCTTTGTGATGCAGAGGGAAACTCTCTTTATGCCCTATGGTCCCGCCGTCACGGCACTAAATTCAATGGAGCCTCTTATATTCAGCAGCGTGCCGGAGAGGCCGTTTATACCACAGAAGGCCAGAGAGAAATTGCAGGTCTGGTTTTTTATTATATGGAAAATGCCAGAACCATACGTAACGGACTGACTTCTGCAGGCTTTACTGTATACGGAGGTGTTAACGCACCTTATATTTGGCTTAAGACTCCAGATAATATGAGCAGCTGGGAGTTTTTTGACTATCTTCTGCACAAGGCTCAGGTAGTAGGTACTCCTGGCAGCGGTTTTGGACCAAGCGGAGAAGGCTATTTCAGACTGACAGCCTTTGGTTCCCATAAAAATACCAGAAATGCCGTAGAGCGTATAGTATCTCTTGCCTAAAAAAGACCTCATAATCTATCGGCGGATAAGCAGTTATTTTTTACCGCCGATCCCTATAAATATACAATTAAAGTCTTACACATTGTAAAATAAGCCATTCTATTGGTTTTCTTATATTTCGGTGAGTGGATTATCATGAGTCAATACGAAACAGGCAAATTTCCTATTATTACAACAAAGATTACATACTCTAATTTTACAGACGTTTTTGCTGATAAATTTCCATTGTCATCCTACCGTGTGGTTATGTTAGATGCTCTTTTCTCAGGAATAGCGTGCGGAAGGAATAGGATATTCTTCTCACAGGTTGACGCTCTATTCTATGTCAGTGATATTCCATTCCATCGAGATGTTTACAGTGAATGGCATCATACTGGGTGTGACCGGATGCACTTTCGTTTGTCTCAATATAATCTTCCTTCTTATTTAGATGGTACAGAAGAGGCTCGAGAACTTAATTCCAAACTGATAGATGAATTTTTTAAAGACAAAAAACTCTACAAGGCTTTTGTTAATCTTGCTGATAATTCAAAAAAACACTACCGTTATATCAGTTCCTATGATGAGGCAAACTTTTATGCTTATAACGAATATTATTATGCAGTCTGTATCAAGATTGGTATCATTAGAAATGACAGTAAATTTATAAAAAATCAGATAGAAAACTTAAACAGAGTCTTTAAATATAGCTATTATGCAGAAGCCTTCGTTTTTAATGCGGTATTTGCGGTTTTAGGTTATTACTCAATTGATGACCAATGGCTGTCATCCAGAGATGATTATATTAAGAACCTGTTTTACAATGCTGCTGTATATGGTCTCATTAATTATGGCTACTGTGATCCTGTAATCTTCTCAAAACCATTTGATAAAAAAATTTTCACAAGGTTAGAGTTCTTTGACGGACCTCTTATTCTCGAAGCTCTCTGCGGAAATCGTAATGCTGCACTCGAATTTATAGACAAAGAAAAACTCGGACAGAGAAAAGATATAAAACTCGGTGTACTTCAAAATAAGATCACACTTGGACTTTTTTATAATTTCAAGGAGCAGCTTGATAAATGTATAAATTCTTATACTAAGACAATCAATGGCTCCATGGACAAAGCCTTTACAGGAAGGAATCTTGGAGGAGTCTGCTGCAGTATCTGGTATCTGTTAAACGGAACAGGTGCTCAAAAAGAGCATCTCCTGCACATGAATGAGTCTGTTTCCTATTCAGAATTCTATGTGGAAAGTAATCTTGGAGCTGGCTTGTCAGGCTTCTATACAATCAAGGCTTTGGCTGCCCTTGAATCACGAAATAATGATCTCTGTAGTAAATATCTTTCTTATGCCGAATCACAAAAGTATTACAGAAGTTCAAATTTCTTTGACGTCATGCTGCTTGTAGCTTCAAAAATAAGATGCGGTCGTGAGATTAGTTTGGTAGAAAAACTCGACCTTTTAGATGTTTATAAGCGAATTTCTAATTTTGAGGTATTACGTAATATTTGTGCTTCTCTCATAAAGAATTGCAACCTTTTCAGCGAGGAAGAGATAAGCGGTATTACAGTCAATAATCAGAATCGAGAGGAGCCCTTTAATCTTCTGACGTTAGTTCCTGATGTTCCCGAGTGGAAGTACAAGGTAAAGAGTCTTATCGATGTTTTTAATATACCTACTCAGAACACAGTGGAAACAATAAGCAAAGATGAGAAGAAGCTTATCTGGGTACTCTCGGAAAAAGGAAAATTTGTTTACGCCTATGATAGAAAAATCGATGCATCAGGTGAGGTTCAGAAAGGTAAACAGCAATCCCTGTATCAGCTTATCAAGAAAAAGAATGAGTTAGGAAATCTTAGCAAGGATGATCTGCTGCTCATAGGTGAGCTAACACGCATCTACGATATCTGTCATGACAGAAGCGAATATCACTGGAATAGACCTGACTGGATCTCTGCAAAAGAGGTGCTTACAGATAAGATCATCTCCGTTCTTTATTCTGTCAAAGGTCTTTATATTGAAAGTGGCGAGAGAATTATTCCACTTAAGATCACTAAATCTTCCCTAAAATGTAAGCTTAGTGAAAAAGATGGCAAGATCAGTATTGAACTTAATAGTGATCTTAAGAAGAAAATTGGCGACAACCTTAATTATGAAAGAGATTTGCTGATAAAAGAGTCAGAGGATGAACTCGTCTGGTATCATTTGGGCAGAACCGAACTGCAGGCTGCATCTCTGCTACAAGATGGCATAACTCTGCCAAAGAATGAGTTTAACAGCATCATTCCTTTGTGCTACGGAAATAAACCAGTTCTTTCTATTAGTGGTGAAGTCAGCTCATCTGAAGTAGAGGCTAAGAGCAATATTGTAATCCAAATGGAGCATAAGAATGATACCTTCTACGCTCTGGTGGGCGTAAAGCCATTTGGTAGAGCCAAATCCCCTCTTTATTCAGTGGGCTCAGGTCCGGAAGATCCAATTTACAATTTTGTGCAGGCAAAAGACAGTGCTACTGACAGTGGCGCTGAACCTTTAAATGCAGAGAGTTTGACTACAACCATCAAGTGTCATCGTGATTTTAAAGCAGAAAAGGCTGAGCTTGATAAGCTACTCAATGCCTGTCCTACCTTTGCCGACAACTATGAGCAAGGATATCTGACCATTGATAATCTTGAGACCACACTCAAGCTTTTAGAGGAGCTTGAACAGTCCGATGTTGCCTATTCTCTTGAGTGGGCAAAGGGCAACAAAATCAAGGTTTCAAAACCAGTTGATGCCTCGTCTGTGCATCTTAAAATCAGTAAATCAAAAAGTGCCGGAGAATGGTTTGCCATCTCAGGTAATCTTAATATTGATGCTGACAGAACGCTCTCTATTCAGGCCCTTTTAAACTCTCTTAGTGGAAGCCGATTCGTAGAAATCAATGAAGGTGAGTATATTTCTCTGACAGAAAAACTGCGTAAGAAACTTGCTAACCTTAAGATGCTGGCTTCTGATGAAAAAGGTAAGAATCTGCAGTTAAACGCCCTAGTTACTCAGGCGATTGAGCAATCTCTAGAAGGCATGGATGTAGATGCAGATCCAGTCTGGGAAAGTTCAGTTGATAGAATGAAGAAGGCTTTCTCTGCAAGTCCTGTTATTCCTAAACGACTTCAGGCACAGCTGCGTGATTATCAGGTTGAAGGTTATGAATGGATGCAGCGACTTGCAATCTGGGGGGTAGGAGCATGTCTTGCCGACGATATGGGACTTGGTAAAACAGTCCAGACTATAGCTGTACTCTTAAATCAGGTTAAAGAGGGGCCTTGTCTTGTGTTGGCTCCAACTTCTGTCGGTCAGAACTGGAAACAGGAGATTGAAAAATTCGCCCCTACTTTAAACGTAAAACGTTTTGAGGCAAGAGGTCGTGAAGCTTTAGTAAAATCTCTAGGAAAAAATGATGTGCTCATCGTAGGCTACGGACTTTTGAACAATGTTGAAAAATATCTGACAACTTTGACCTGGTCAATGGTTGTATTTGATGAGGCTCAGGCTTTAAAGAACTTTGATACCAAAAGAGCCAAGATTGGCAAGAAGATACCGGCAAACTTCAGACTGGCTCTGACTGGTACCCCTATTGAAAACAGAATTGAAGATCTCTGGTCGCTTTTTAACATCATCAATCCAGGACTCTTGGGCTCGTGGGAAGGCTTCCACGAAAAATTCAGGAATATTGAACCAGGTTCCTCAGAAAGCAAAACTCTAAAGACCATTGTAAAACCATTCCTGCTGCGTCGTCTGAAGAGTAACGTCCTTGATGAACTGCCTTCACGAACCGAACAGAATATCATTGTAGAGATGAATGATGAGGAGAAGGTTTTCTATGAAGATCTAAGAGCCTCACTTGTAGAAGAGCTTGAAAATACAGAGGCAAAAAACAAGAAATTTCTGATTTTGGCCGGACTTACAAAACTCCGCCGTGCCTGCTGTCATCCTCAGCTTGTAAATGCAGATATGGAAAATCTTGAAAAGAGAAGCTCTAAGATTGAACGCTTTATAGAGATATTAAAGAACCTTATTGAGGGTGGACACAAGGTTCTTGCCTTCAGTCAGTTTACAAGTTTCCTTGCTCTTATAGAAAAAGCGCTTAAAGAGGAAAACATTGCCTATCAGTATCTTGATGGTCAGACCCCGGAAAAGGAGAGAGAAAAGCGTATTGAAAACTTCCAGAATGGAGATGGAGATGTTTTTCTTCTGTCCCTGAAAGCAGGTGGTACTGGTATCAATCTTACTGCTGCTGATTATGTGGTCCACCTTGATCCTTGGTGGAATCCTGCTGTTGAAGATCAGGCTTCTGACAGAGCTCATCGACTTGGACAGAAGCGTCCTGTAACCATTTACAGACTGGTATCAGAAAACAGCGTTGAGGAAAAGATCTTAGAACTACATGCTCAGAAGAGAGAACTTGCAGCAGACTTCCTTGAAGGAACCTCAACAAGTGTTAAGAAGATGACTGAGGATGATCTGATGGCTTTACTCAAAGCGTAATTTTCCACAATAAGCTTAAGCTTAGAAAAACGCATTAACCTTAACGACAACGGATTAGTTACCGTTAGGTTTTAGTCGATATAGTATAGTTTTGTAAATGGAGGTTGATTCTGAGTCGGGACATAAGATCCTTAAGGAGTCTACCAAAGGATGAGAACTGAGTTAAGCTATAAGTATCCATTAGGATGATTGTGCCGACATAGTTCTTTGGTTTATTGCCGTCGAAATTCACTCTCTTCTGGGTAGGGATTTTTTTATACGTGCAAAATCAAAATGGCTCATCCCTTATCTGATTAGGATTGAGCCTTATTTTTTTACCATGTTGCTGCAAAACATAGGTGTCAAGTGTTGAGTTTAGATTGAACTGTGATTGCACAACAGTACTGCCAGCAAATACTTAAACAGTATTCTCTCAAAGCGACACGTGGTGCATTACCAGCATTGTCTGTAGCTCAAAATACTCATATATAGCTTCAACGTCTGAATAAGAGCGAGCCACAAAAATTAAACCTGTAACGTAAAGTTCAACCTTATAGCTTGATCATTATTCACAAAATTATCTATAATTAGGTGCATATAATCACATAATTATATAAAAGGAAGTGAAAGATGGAACGTCTGGCTATGCAGGATTTAATCAAATGGAAAGAATTTCCGTATCGCAAACCACTAATAGTCAAAGGCGTTCGTCAGGTGGGAAAGACCTGGCTTCTAAAAGAGTTTGGTAGAAAATTCTACTCCAATACAGCATATTTTAATTTCGATGAATACCCTGAATATAGAGAATTCTTTAGCCATACAAAAGACGTAAAACGAATCATTCCAAATCTGGCTATGGCCAGTGGTCAGGATATTCAGCCAGAAAGGACACTTCTTATTTTTGATGAAATTCAGGATTGTCCGGAAGTAATTAATTCTCTGAAATATTTCTGCGAAAATGCTCCTGAATATCATGTTGCATGTGCAGGCTCTCTGCTGGGAATATCTCTTGCAAAACCATCCTCATTTCCTGTAGGTAAAGTAGATTTTTTGTCAGTTTATCCGTTGAATTTACACGAATTTTTGATGGCAACGGGTAGTGATAACCTAGCAGCTTATCTCAAGGAGTTAGATGAAATTTCACCAATTCCTGAGGCTTTTTTCAATCCCTTAGCTGAAAAACTTAAGATGTTTTTTGTAACAGGAGGAATGCCAGAAGTAGTTAAACAGTGGATAGAGACACAATCTGTAGGACAGATTCAGTCAACCCTAACTAATATAATAAACTCGTATGAAAGAGACTTTCAAAAACATCCAGATATAACACAATTCCCTAAAATAACTAGAATATGGAACTCCGTTCCTTCACAGCTTGCCAGAGAAAATAAGAAATTTATGTACAAAACTGTCAAGGAAGGAGCACGTGCTCGAGAATTTGAAGATGCACTGGAATGGCTGGTGAACGCTGCAGTTGTATACAAAACATATAGAATCACAGCTCCGGGACTTCCCTTATCTGGATATGAGGATCAAAGCTCTTTTAAAATTTATTTATCAGACGTTGGCATTCTAAGACGACTCGCAAAACTTGATCCATCTGCATTCCGCGAAGGAAACAGACTCTTTACAGAATTCAAAGGTGCACTAACAGAAAATTTTGTACTTCAGTCTCTAATTCCGCAATTAGATGCTGCACCACATTACTGGTCAAGAATTAATCCCTCATATGAGGTAGATTTCGTAATTCAGAGAGAAAACGAAATTATTCCAGTAGAAGTAAAGTCTGATACAAATATCAGAAGTCGCAGTCTACAGAAATATACCGAAACATTTAAAGACCAGACAAAGGTCAGAGTTCGCTTTTCAATGAACAATCTAAAAATAGATGAAGATGTATTAAATATTCCTTTATTTATGGCTGATCAGGCATCTCGTTTAATTGGCATAGCACTTCACAAGCATAACAATTCAAATCAGGAATGATTGTGAGCAAAAAATATTCCCTCAAAGAGAACCTGTAATAAAATCTCCAAGCTGATAGATCAAATGTTTTTTTTGCGCATAAAATTCAGTATTGTCTTTTAAAATGGAAAAAAACTGATCAATTCAAGTTACTATTCTTGTGAAGAATCTAAAACTCATAAGAAAGGTGTTCAGGCTTTTAAACTGTTATTTTGCGATTAAATTACTAATAGAGAATGGCATATAAAAGCTATCTGTAGCTTATTAAGCGATCGCTTAACCTCATTTTTCTGGTTCTATTGAATTCTTTGTCTTCCAGTCATGAATAACTGCTTAAAATGAACGTAACATACTGATAATAAATATATTATTTAACAATGCACAATAATAGAACATTGTTGTGAATTATGTGTTAATATTAGTGCAAAACACTTATTTCTTTTGACTCTTAACAATACAAATTTCAAAATCACACTAACTAAACGTGTATTTGAATTTATATGGAGTCAAAAATGGATTTTAAAGCAGTACAGTCGCTTATTGATGAGCATGATGTTGAATTTGCAGATTTAAGATTTACTGATACTAAGGGTAAAGAGCAGCATATTACTCTGCCTATCGACTGTATCAGTGAGAAGTTCTTTGTTCAGGGCAAGATGTTTGATGGTTCATCTATTGCCGGCTGGAGAGGTATCGATAAGTCAGACATGATTCTGATGCCTGATATTGAAACTGTTCAGCTTGATCCTTTCTATGCAGATCCTACTCTGATTATCCGCTGCGATATTCTAGATACCGAAACCCTGACCGGTTATGACCGTGATCCTCGTTCAGTTGCAAAGCGTGCCGAGACCTTCTTAAAGTCAACTGAAATCGGTGATGCCGCTTATTTCGGTCCAGAGCCAGAGTTCTTCCTGTTTGATGATGTTCGTTTCAAGTCCGATATTTCAGGATCATTTGTAGCTATCGACGATGTTGAGGCAGCCTGGAACAGTGCAACTGAATATGAGGGTGGCAACAAGGGCTATCGTCCTGCAGTTAAGGGCGGCTATTTCCCTGTACCTCCTGTTGATTCTTCACAGGATATCCGTTCTGCAATGTGTAAGGTTATGAAACAGATGGGCCTGGTTTTAGAAGCTCATCATCATGAGGTGGCAACTGCAGGTCAGAATGAGATTGCAACCCAGTTCAACTCTCTAACCAAAAAGGCCGATGAAGTTCAGATCTACAAGTATGTAGTACAGAACGTTGCCTACAAGTATGGCAAGACCGCTACCTTCATGCCTAAGCCAATTTACGGCGACAACGGTTCAGGCATGCACTGCCATCAGTCAATCTTCAAGAACGGTGAGAACGTATTCGCCGGCAATCTATACGGCGGTCTGTCTCAGACAGCTTTATGGTATATCGGCGGTATCATCAAGCATGCCAAGGCACTAAATGCCTTCACCAATCCTTCAACAAACTCCTACAAGAGACTTGTTCCAGGTTTTGAGGCTCCTCTAATGCTGGCTTACTCTGCAGCTAACCGTTCTGCTTCAATTCGTATTCCTTATTCAATCAATCCAAAGGCTGCTCATATTGAGGTTCGCTTCCCAGACTGCACCGCCAACCCATATCTGGCTTTCTCAGCAATGCTTATGGCAGGTATCGATGGTATCCGTAACAAGATCAACCCAGGTGAGGCTATTGATAAGAACCTGTACGATCTACCTCCAGAGGAGGCAGCAAATATTCCTCAGGTATGTACCTCTCTTGAGGAGGCTTTGAATTCTCTGGCAGCTGATCATGACTTCTTAACCGAAGGCGGCGTATTTACTCAGGATCTGATTGATTCCTACATTGAATTAAAGCGTGCTGAGGATACCAGAGTTCGTTCAACTCCACATCCAGCCGAGTTTGAGCTTTACTACAGTCTGTAAGCTGTGGTATTTAACTAACTGATAACAATAATATTTTTTATGTATTACCCAAAATAGGTGACAAATGGAAGCAAATCCAGGATTATACAGAAGTGAGTATGAACACGATGCCTGCGGTGTCGGCTTTATTGCCAACATCAAGGGACAGAAATCTCATAGCATTGTAAGTCAGGGACTTGAGATTCTGAAAAACCTTACCCACAGAGGAGCAGTTGGAGCTGATCCTCTGCAGGGCGATGGTGCAGGCATTCTGATTCAGCTTCCAGACAAACTGTATCGTGATGACATGGCAAGCAGAGGTATTATTCTGCCTCCTTGCGGTGAGTATGGTGTGGGCATGGTATTCCTTCCTCAGGAGGAAGCTTCAAGACATGCCTGTGAAGAGGAAATTGAAAGAGCAATTCTGGCAGAAGGTCAGATTATCCTTGGCTGGCGAGATGTTCCTATCAGCAAGGATATACCGATGTCGCCTGTCGTAAGACAGAAAGAGCCGGTCATAAGACAGATCTTTGTGGGACATTCTCCAGACATTCTGGTAACCGATGCCCTAGAGCGAAAGCTTTATATCATCAGAAAGAGTTCTTCAATTGCAATTGCCAATCTGAACCTGAAGCACTGCAAGGAGTTCTATATCTCCTCCTTCTCAGCCCGTACCATTGTATACAAGGGCCAGCTTCTGGCAAACCAGGTCGGAGTCTACTACAAAGACCTCTCTGACAGCCGCTGTGTAAGTGCTGTTGCCATGATTCATCAGCGCTTCTCAACCAATACCTTCCCACAGTGGGCACTGGCACATCCTTTCAGAATGATTGCACACAACGGTGAAATAAACACCTTAAGAGGTAACTTCAACTGGATCAGAGCCCGTGAGAAGAATATATCGTCACCTGTTTTCGGTAAGGATCTGGAAAAGCTCTGGCCTCTTATTTTCCAGGGACAGTCAGATTCAGCCTCCTTTGACAATGTCTTTGAACTTCTGACCATGTCAGGATATTCCCTGGCTCAGGCAGCCATGATGATGATTCCATCCGCCTGGGAGAAAGACCGTCTTATGGACAAGAATCTTAAGGCCTTCTACGAGTATTATGCTGCCATGATGGAGCCATGGGATGGACCTGCAGCAGTGGTGTTCACTGATGGTCGTCAGATTGGTGCAACTTTGGATCGCAACGGTTTAAGACCAGCCCGTTATATAGTAACCAAGGATGACATGGTTATTCTTGCCTCTGAAGAGGGAACGCTGCACATCGATGAGTCGAGAATCGCCAGCCGCCTGAGACTTGAACCTGGCCGTATGCTCTTGATTGATATGGAGCAGGGAAGAATCATTGGCGATAATGAGATAAAGAATCTGATTGCGACTTCAAGACCATATCAGGAGTGGACTGACAAGGTTAGAATCAGACTTACCGATATCAAGGAAAAGCCTGCTACTGAATCCTTAAAGCTAAACAGCAAAGATCTGATGCGTGTGTTCGGCTACACCCGCGAGGATGTGGAGAGACTTCTGAAGACCAAGGCTATTTCAGGTCAGGAACCTGTAGTTTCCATGGGTAATGATGCGCCTCTGGCAATTCTCTCCTCAAAGCCAAGCTGTTTCTATGATTATTTCAGACAGCTTTTTGCTCAGGTTACAAACCCTGCAATTGATCCTATCCGTGAGGAGATGGTTACCTCTCTGGTTTCCTTCATAGGACCTCGTCCTGACCTTCTGAATATCATGGATAACAATCCTCCTGTAAGACTGGAGGTTGATCAGCCTATTCTGAACAGTCAGGAAATCGAGAAGATTAGAAATATCGGTAAATTCACCGGTAACAAGTTCAGAAGTGTGGAACTGGATATCACCTATCCTGTATCCTGGGGCAAGAACGGTATTGAGGCAAGACTTGCTTCCATCAGAGCAGCTGCCGTGGATGCGGTTAAGACCGGCAATAACATTCTGATCCTCTCCGACAGAAATGTAAGCCGTCAGCGTCTGGCTATTCCAGCGCTGCTTGCAACCTCCGCAGTTCATCAGTGTCTGGTTGAAAAAGGCCTTAGAACCAGTACCGGTCTGGTAGTTGAAACCGGCTCCGCCAGAACTGTTCACCACTTTGCTCTTTTAGGCGGCTACGGTGCCGAGGCTATCCATCCATATGTAGCCCTGAATGTTGTAGCTTCCCTGGGCAAGGATGCAAAGCAGTCCGAGCTTTTTGTAGACAACTACATTCATGCTATTGATAAAGGCCTGTACAAGACCATGTCAAAGATGGGAATTTCAACCTATATGTCCTATATCGGTGCCCAGATCTTTGAAGCTGTCGGTCTGTCTTCAGAGTTTGTCGATAAATACTTCAAGAACACTCCAAGTCCTATTGAAGGTGTAAATCTGTTCGATATTGCTGATGAAGCAGTTAAAATCCACAGAAAAGCCTTTGAAAAGGATGCAATTCACGACGATTCTCTTGATCAGGGCGGTGAGCTTAACTGGAGATATGACGGTCAGGAACATATGTGGACTCCTGATGCCGTGGTTCATCTTCAGAGATCAGTTCGCTCCGGAGATTATGAGGAATACAAGAAGTATGCTCAGATCATCAATGATCAGAGCAGGCGTCTGATGACCCTGCGCGGTCTGTTCAGCTTTAAGAAGACCAATCCGATTGATATCAGCGAGGTTGAAAGCGAGGAGAGCATTATCCATCACTTTGCCTGCTCTGCCATGTCTATCGGTGCCATCTCAACAGAGGCTCACACCACCATGGCTATTGCCATGAACCGTTTAGGCGCTATGTCCAACAGCGGTGAGGGCGGTGAGGATCCAAGACGTGATACTGTAATTGATTCAGATACTTCAACCAAGGCAATCCTAGGTGATGATATCGTAGTTGATATTCCTCTGCACAAGGGGGATTCCCTGCGTTCTAAGACCAGACAGGTGGCATCAGGCCGTTTCGGTGTAACCACTGATTATCTGTCAGGTGCGGAACTTATCCAGATTAAGCTTGCCCAGGGTGCAAAACCAGGTGAAGGCGGTCAGCTGCCAGGCCACAAGGTTTCCCCTTATATCGGTAAGCTGCGTCACTCTCTTCCAGGTATCGGTCTGATTTCACCTCCACCTCATCATGATATTTACTCAATTGAGGATCTGGCTCAGCTGATTTTCGATTTGAAACTCGCTAATACCAAGGCAGATATTTCAGTCAAGCTGGTATCAGAGGTGGGTATCGGTACTGTTGCTGCTGGTGTGGCCAAGTGTAAGGCTGATCATATCGTTATCTCCGGTCATGACGGCGGTACTGGTGCAGCTCCGGCCTCTTCCGTGAAGTATGCAGGCTCTGCCTGGGAAATCGGTCTTGCTGATGTTCAGCAGACTCTGGTTATGAACAGACTGCGTTCAAGAGTAAAACTGCAGGTGGACGGTCAGATTAAGACCGGTCGTGATGTCATCATCGGTGCTCTTTTAGGTGCGGATGAGTTCGGTTTCGGTACAGCTCCACTAGTATGTATGGGCTGCACCATCATGAGAAAGTGTCAGAAGAACACCTGTCCTACCGGTATTGCTACTCAGGATCCTGAGCTGCGTAAACAGTTTATCGGCAGACCTGAGCAGCTTGAGAACTACTTCCATTTCGTAGCCCGTGAGGTTCGTGAGCTTTTAGCTGAACTGGGCTTCAGAAAACTTGATGATCTGGTGGGTCATGCAGAACTTCTTGAGAAGAATGAAAAAGCTGAGTTTGAAAAGGCTCGTAATCTGTCCTTTGAGAGAATCTTCTATGTTGATCCAAAGGCTCAGGACAAGTTCCATCATGTTGTCGCACAGCAGCATGATATCGATTCTGCCCTGGATAAGAAGTTTGAGGCAAAGATTGAGACTGCTCTGTCAAAGGATGAGGCAGTTACCATTGAAAGCTCAATTGGCAACACCAACCGCTCCTTTGGTACCTATACCTCAGGTCTTGTAAGTGCCTCTAAGAAGGAGCTTGCAGATGACTTTATCTCCTACAGGCTCAAGGGTATTGCCGGTCAGTCTTTTGGTGCCTTCCTCAAAAAGGGCGTGTCCTTAAGTCTTTGCGGTACAGCCAATGACTATGTGGGCAAGGGCCTGTCAGGCGGTATCATCAGTGTCTACAAGAGCAGCTCCTTTGAGGGTGATCCTCAGAAGAATATTATCGCCGGTAACACCTGTCTTTACGGGGCAACCTCAGGTAAGGCCTTCTTCAGCGGTGTACTGGGCGAGAGATTTGCGGTACGTAATTCCGGTGTGGATGCTGTCTGTGAAGGCTGCGGAGATCACGGCTGTGAATATATGACTGGCGGTACCGTAATGGTACTGGGCAGAACCGGACGCAATTTCGGTGCCGGTATGACCGGCGGTATTGCCTATGTGTATGATCCTGACCATGAGTTCAGATCAAAGCTTGCCAACGGTGATTTTGATGTTGAGAACGTTGTAACAGCCGATAAGGCTGATCCATTGATTCCTCTGCATAAGAACCTGTCTGATGAGGTGATTATTAAGGATTTACTGAAAAATCATCTGAATAATACCTCAAGCAGGATTGCCAAGAAGATTCTGGAGAATTTCTCTTTGGAACTTGGCAACTTCGTAAAGGTATTCCCTCATGAATACATGAATGCCTTAAAGTCTTTAAAGGAGGTAAAGTAAATGGGTTTTGTTAGAGGCTTTATAGAGTTTGCCCGCGTTGACATGCCTCATGTTCCTGTAGAGGAACGTGTGAAGAGCTTCTGTGAAATCTACGGGACTCTTCCTGACGACAAGGCAAAAATCCAGGCAGGCCGCTGCATGGACTGCGGCATTCCTTTCTGTATGCATGAGTGTCCGCTGCATAACGATATGCCTGATTTCAATGATTTTGTCTGTGAGGGTGAATACAAAAAGGCTTACACCGTTTTATCCTCAACCAACAATTTCCCTGAGATCACCGGCAGAATCTGTCCTGCTCTGTGTGAGGAAGGCTGTACTTTAGGTATCCACAGAGATCCTGTGGGTATCAAATCAGTAGAGCGCAAGATTGCAGAATATGCCTTTGAGCATGGCTATGTAAGAGCTCAGACTATCAGTGAGCGCAGCGGCAAGAAAGTTGCGGTGGTGGGCTCAGGTCCTGCAGCCTTAGCTGCAGCTCAGCAGCTGAACCGCTACGGACATGATGTTACCGTCTTTGAGAAGATGAACAAGATTGGCGGTCTGCTGCGTTACGGTATTCCTGATTTCAAGCTGCCTAAGGACGTGCTGGACAGACGTATTGCTCTTTTAGAGCAGGAAGGCATTGTCTTTAGAACCAGTTCCATGGTGGGTTCAATTAAAGAGCTTGAGAACGGTGTTCACAATGATTCTGTAACTGAAATCAGAGGCTCTGAGCTTTTAGAGCAGTATGATGCGGTGGTTTTAGCTCCTGGTTCAGAGACTCCTCGTGATCTGAAGATCCCTGGCCGTGAGCTTAAGGGAATTCATTTCGCCCTTGATTTTCTGATTGCCCAGAACCGTGAGAATAACGGTGACTGTGTAAATCCTATCGATGTTAACGGCAAGAATGTTGTGGTTATCGGCGGTGGTGAAACCGCCTCAGACTGTATCGGTGTCTCCATCAGAAAGGGGGCTAAGTCTGTAACTCAGCTTGACTACCATGAGGAACTGCCTGAAAGTGTGGATATCACCATGGCCTGGCCGGACTGGAGACGCATCAAGAGAACCTCCAGCTCTCATGAGGAAGGCTGTACCCGTCTGTTCTCAACCAATACCCTTGAGTTTAACGGCAAGGGCAAGGTTAAGTCAGTAAAGGTTAACAAGGTTAAATGGACTGCTCCCCGCAAGTTCGAGGGTATCGACGGCACTGAATCCTCTATTGATGCAGATGTAGTTCTGATTGCCATGGGCTATGCTCATCCATCAGCTTCTCTGGTTAAGGAGTTTAATCTTGAGACCGATCAGAGAGGTAATATTCTGGCTAAGACCGAGGGTGAGGATGCCTTCAGAACCAGCAATCCTAAGGTATTTGCCGCAGGCGACGGCCGAAAGGGCCAGTCTTTAGTGGTTTATGCCATTGCCGAGGGCAGAAGGTGCGCTGAGTCAGTTAACGCCTATTTAAAAAAATAAGAGTCCTCTCTTAAGTTTAAAGCTCATTTCTCGTGTTTCACTCTGACATAGGTTGGGAAATGAGCTTTTCTTTTGCCTGTATCTAAGCTAAACGATAGACATCGTCCGGAGTAATACAGTTTCCTTTGGAAAAGATTTCCCAGTCGGTAATATCCTCAAAAGAATAGGTACCGATATCGCCTTCTCTGATTCCCTTAACGTAGTAGGCCTCCTGAGTAAGCTCAGCTACAATGGAATCCTTTCTGATCTCCTTAAGTTCAAACCAAATATGCTCTTTCTCTGAGTTTTCCTCAATGAACTCCTCATCTTTCTGCAGGGCGATTTTGACAATGATGACATTCTCTTTGTCCTCTGCAGCCTTAATCATATAAGGAAGTCTTTCGATAGCCAGATCGCTCATGCGCCTTGTCTCTTCGTTGGAAATCATGAACATTGGATTCTCCTCAAGATAAGGATCAAACTCCTGTATTGGGCTGTATTCTCTTGCCTCCTCATCATCTGGGCCCATATACATCATAAGTACATAGGTATCCTCACTGTGATAGTTATCCTCATCTCCTGCACGATCCTCCACGGTACCAACGGTAGCCTGAGGATAGAACTTTAGGGCTTCCTTCCATTCCACTGCAGTACATACCAGATATCTGTCAGCGGCCTGAGCAATAAAGACGCCTTCACCAGGTTCTATCCTTTCGTCATTATCAAGCATTCTGAAGGCAAAGGCTTCGATAATACGGTAATGATCCTCATATTTTTCTCTGTTTGAGCAGAGAATTTCCAGCTCATAAAGACCGCAGCGCCTGAGCCCGTGAGTGTGCAGCCAGATCTCATCATCGCCATTGGATACAGCCTGTACAGTAAAGAGATATCTTGGAGAAGGGAGTGTTTTGGCTTTTGCTGCAAAGGAGACCCATTTGCCTGAGAGAAGCTTTTCGGCAGGACAGTCCATTACTGCAAGGATTTCGTCTGGGAACAGGGCATTGATGATACGGAGCTGATCGTAAAAGCATCTGGTGCTGCTGCCTTTAAACTCCATACTGATACCAAGGCCCATTCTGGCTTCATCAATCTGTTTAAGCTCTTCCTCTGAGAAGGCATGAGCCGGTCTTACCATGTCAGGAATATCAATATCGGTTGGATCGAGATCTACCTCGTAGACATTATCATCAAGTCTGAGAGTAAGAATCAGACCTCTGTCCTCATCTGCAGTGATATTCTCAATCTGGATATCCTTATTCTGCATCAGATTTTCAAGTGGCTTTTTAGGATCATGCATATCCTCTTCTTTGTTTGGAATGATAATCATGTAGGAAGCTTCTTTCACTTTGTTTTTCCTTATGAAACTTAATTGTTCAGATTGTTGTATTTGAATGTAAGTAAACCGAGGACCACTCTATACCTTAAGACTTAGGCTTATGATATGAGCTGAAGCTATGTCCAGCAGGGGGGCATTATGAACGCAAGGGAAGATAAGATAAAAATTCAGATCTGCCAGAAGGTATCTGCCAGATCTGAGAGAATCTGATACTACTGAATATCAGAGAGGGAATAGGATTTAAACATTAGGCTGAGCTATTCAACCAGTTCCTTGAACTCGGCATAGCCTTCCTCATCCATTCTGTCGTATGGAATGAATTTCAGGGCTGCACTGTTGATGCAGAAACGGATACCGCTCTTATCCTTTGGACCGTCGGTAAAGAAGTGACCAAGATGGGCATTGCTGGTTTTACTGCGGACTTCAATACGCTGACGGTTATCGCTGTCATCGTGATGCAGAGAGACTACGGACTGATTGATTGGCGCACTGAAAGCAGGCCAGCCGCAGCCGGATTCATATTTGTCGGTGGATTTGAAAAGTGGGGCTCCGGTGATTACATCCACATAGATGCCTTTTTCAAAATGTCTGTCGTACTCACCTGTGAATGGTTTTTCAGTAGCGCTTTTCTGGGTAATCTCATAAGCTTCCTCGGAGAGTTTTTCCTTTATGGCTTCACGCTTATCAACGGTATATTTATCCTTGTCTATAAAGCGGCTGTTGTCCGCCTTTAAATCAGCCAGGGAGAAAAAATCCACATGGCAGTAGCCGTCAGGATTCTTCTTAAGATAATCCTCAGCCTCAAAGAAGTTCTCAAGAGTTTTTATCTCCAGTGCAAACTTCTCCTCGTACTTGCGCTGCTCATAGTCGACTACCTTTCCGATGGTAGCTAAATCTGACTCGTCGGTGTAGAAGATACCGGTTCTGTACTGAGTTCCAAAATCCTCTCCCTGATGATTTACAGCAACAGGATCGATAATCTTGAAGAACTGGGTTAAAAGAGTCTCCAAGGTTACTCTGTCGGTATCATAAACCACCTCTACGGTTTCAGCTGCACCGGTATTGCCGGTCTTAACTTCCTTATAGCTTGGATTTTCCACTTTTGAATTGGCATAGCCGCTTTTTGAGGATACAACTCCATCTATTCTTGAATAGTACTCTGATACGCCCCAGAAACATCCGCCTGCAAGATAAATTGTCTTAATACTCATTTTTCTTTCTCTTACCTGTTTTATATAGTTATGAGGACAGGGATAATTCCCTGTCCTGGGTTTAATAATTGAATTTAGAAGGCTGGTACCACAGCACCGTCATACTGTTTTTCAATATACTTTTTAACATCAGCTGAGGTTAACTCGCTGATAACCTTTTTCAGATCCTCATCCTTGGCTGCACTCTTGTTGGCAATTACAAGGTTTACGTATGGAGAGTCCTTCTGCTCAATGAACAGAGCATCACGGGATGGATTCAGATTTGCACCTAAAGCATAGTTGGTGTTGATAACTGCAGCGTCAACATCTGATAGGGCACGAGGCAGCTGAGGTGATTCGATCTCTTTGAACTGCAGGTTCTTAGGATTTTTTACAATGTTGAAGGTGGTAGCATCAATTGCATTTGGATCCTCAAGAGTAATCAGACCGGCGCTCTGAAGCAGAAGCAGGGCTCTGCCGGTATTGGTTGGCTCGTTAGGAATGGCAAGTACAGAGCCGTCCTTCAGTTCTGAAAGACTCTTGTATCTGTTTGAGTACAGTCCTAAAGGTTCAATATGGATACCGGCAACTTCTACCAGATTCTTCAGGTTATGATCCTTTTCAAACTGTTCATACCATGGACGGGAGGCAAAGTAGTTGGCGTCAAGCTGACCGTCTTCAGTGGTCAGAAACGGCTGGATGTAATCGTTGAAGATTACCACTTCAAGATCAACGCCCTGCTCTTTAAGCTTTGGCTTGATGTACTCTAAAACCTCAGCATGAGGAATTGGAGTTGCACCGATCTTAATGGTCTTGGCATCTGCGGATAATGATAAGAATGAGGTTGCAGCGAATACAAAAGAAGCTGCTAATACAGAAATTCTGCGCATAATAGTCTTCCTATGATTAAAAAATCTTAGTTAAAAATAAAACTGGTTAAACTGTAAAAAGATGTAAATTTAAAATTTGAAAAGGTGATTTACATGCACATGAGAGTGCAGCTGCGACAGGTACACATTGAAGAGGTATAGAAAGGATTTGCAGAAACATATGACTCTGTGTTTGCTGAGGACAAAACTGCTAAGACAGTTTTGTAAATCCGTGTAACTTTTTTCATAAATATCTCCTGTCATTTATAGTCTATGTGCTCATACTATCATTAGGATTTTATTAGTGCTAATTCTATTTTTTAATAAGTAAATATAGTTTTAAGCTATAACTGAATTTAGAAAAATCTGACAAGAAAAAACAAAAATGGCGATCATCTGATCGCCATGTGGATAGTAATACTGAGCTGCTATTTCTTTAAGGCCAGAGCCTTATCTTCATAGATGAGGGCATTGGCTTTTCTGAAGAAATCAGTTGCTTCTTTAACCTTTTCAAGATTGGTCAGAATGGTTCCGATTCTGATATAGATATCAGTGCCAGGTTCAATGGCCAGAGCTTTCTTATAGTCATCAAGGGCGTCAGGCATCAGACCGGCTCTGAACTCAAGGTTACCCATGGCCTTCAGCAGCGGCAGATTAACCTGAGCTGAGATTATATTCTTTGAAGCGTATTTCTTCAGGAAAATCAGAACCTCAGGAACCGCAACTTCCCAGCTGGCAATCGAGTCAACAAAGACCGGATCCACTTCTTCCTTCATCAGATCAAGAGCCAGAGTCTGAGCTTTATCTGGATTACCGAACTTAAGGTATTTATAGATGATAGCTCCCATGATCTTGGAATTTCTCTTATCCTCGCGGCTGAGCTCCTTATAAATCTGCTCCACCTTTTCTGTAGAGTCAGCCTCCTTAACCTCCTTCTGAAGATACCTGATGTAATAATTGCGGGCATCTTCCTTGGTTAAGGCCTTGAGCTTGATAAACTCCTTGCTGTTATCATAGATTTTCTTGTAATCCTCGGTTGCAAGGTAGCTATTTATATACAGCTGACTTATGTATTTATTCTTTATGGCTCCCTTCATATCATCAAGGTACTCTAAAGCAGCCTTGGCATTACCGATATCAAGATTCAGCTTTGCTCTTACAATATCAGCAGCAAGCTTAGCCTGTCTGCCTCTGCTCTGGGCCTCATCCAGTGCGGCGCGGGTGAAGTCATACTGTTCGATGGCAAAGGCGGCCTGAGCTGCCACCAGCAGAGATTTTTCACTCATTTTCTTAAGAGGACTGGTATGTTTTAAAAGTCCCAGACTCTGTTCGAACTGTCCCTGACTGAAATCGATATAAGCTTCATCCTGTGCTGAGAGTTTCTTGTTGAAAGCTCTGTTTTTAAAGCCATCCCTAATACGGGATGGTATGTTCAGGATTTTCTTTAGGAGCACGTACAGTATGAAGAGCAGCAGAATTGAAAGAACGTAAATTACAATGGCTGTATTTACTGAGGTTTCAATGATTCTGTCGCCGAACACAATGTGCACAAAACCCTGTGTATCAGCCAGCATTGGTCCTACAAAGACTGCAACACTGGTAAACAGGATTAAAATCAGAATTTTAATCATCAGACGCCTTCCTTGTTTTCAGTCTTATTGATCTCTTTAGCCTGTTCTGCGGAAGTCTTTTTCATGCCGTTCTTTTGGTTTTCTGCAGCATCCTTTTTTAAATCTGCCTTAGCTTCAGGAGCTGAGCTCTGAACTGCCTTGGTGTTTGTGGCTTTTTCATTCTGCTTCTGCTGGTTCTTGTACAGATTGAATCTGTGCTGAGCATGAGCATTGAACAGAGGAACACTGGTAAGCTGATCTGGTTTACCTGCGGCAATGTTTATCTTTGAGATTTCATCGATAACCTCAAGATTGGTGGTTACATTGGTATTGTTGATATCGTAGTAGGCTGAAATATGCTTTTTGATTTCATCGAGATTGTGGGCAAAGCTTTCCTGGTCTTTGTTGAACAGGGCAATCTTGGCTAAAAGAATCTCTGTCTTGATGTTCTGCAGCAGAATTGCTGACTGTTCGGGTGACAGATACTGGTTAACCACTCCATCGCTGCGTCTTCTTACTTCAACAAAGCGAGAGGAGAATTCCTTGAGACTGGTTAAGAGGTTCTCCTTCCAGTCACTGATATTGTCTGTGGTTGTATCTGTTTTCTTGTAGGAAGCTTTTTTCTGAGCTTCAGTTAAAAACTCGTTCAGAGGCATGCCGTCTACATTGTCATACACACTGTCCAGCTTATAGAGAATACCTCTTGAGTCTACATGCTCAATCTTCTTTAAGGAGAGAATATCTTTACTGATAGCCTCTCTGATCTGGTTGATTGCAGGTTCATCAATCTTGACTAAAAGGGTGTCTGCCTGATGAAGATTCAGGAGAACGCCCTCGATGTTGTCACTGAAGCTTAAGATGTTCTGGGCGTTTGAAACCAGGAAGTAGCTCTTGGCAATCAGCCAGTCGTTAGGATTTCTGTCCTCATAGTCATTGAGACGAATGTTGACGGCTTCAGTCTGTCTGGCTGCCTTTTCAACTGTTTTCTGCAGAGTTTCCTGCTGATTCTTTAGAATATTGTTCTGATTCTTAAGCTCATCATTGGCAGCAAGAAGATTGTTTACTCTCTCATCCTTTGCCTTAATCTGATTGTAGAGGTCATTTATCTTGGATTCGGTTGCACTTACATTGGAGCTGGACTGCTGAATCTGCTGCTGTATCTCCATGATGTCGCTGTATTTTTGCTGATCAAAGTAGTAAGCGCCGTAGGCTCCTGCACCGATTACCAGTATCAGCGCGAAGGTGAGCAGATTAACTCTGGATTTTAAGGAGGATACCTGAGGTGTCAATCTGTCATATTCTGTAGCAGGCACAACCTGCTGTGGCTGTTCATCGTTCATGTGTAAAGGTTCTTCCTTTTTCTGTAGTTCTGTTTTTATTTCTGTCTTTACTGCTTCAGCATCTGCTTTTTTAGTATCGTCCTTGATCCTGTCTGAGGAATTATCTGAAGAGGAACTGTTCTGATTCAGCTTTAACTTAGGATCTGGGCCTTTCCCTGCAGAAGCTGAATTTCTGCTGTTATCAAAGGTATGTTTGTGTTCCGTAAAGGAATGCTCTGGTTTCTTTGCGGCAGAATTTTTAGGTTCTGAGTCTAATAGAATCTTAGCCTGATTGAGGGTAGCGTCAACTTCTCTGTTTAACCTTGCCTGTACCAGCTTGTCATGACTGTCTGGTACCGCTCCTTTCTTTGCTTCACCTGCCTTATTTGCAAATGAATCCTTTATGTTTGCCTTGTGATCGTTAGACATATGCTTTATCTCTACTCTAAGCAAAAGAATTGTATCTTTTATGATACCATGTATATATTCTATTTATATGAATAAGCAAGATTTTGTACTTTGACAAGTAGCTACTGATCACTTTTTTGAGTAAATTCGTAGTATATTTTGTTAAAATTAGATTTCGTGTAGATTTCTAATAAAAACTTTCCAAAGAGGCATAGCTTTAATATGGATAAAGCTCAATTTGAAAAAAGATTTTCAAAGGTGAGTTCTTTTAATAGAGGCCGTTTTGCTATTGCCCGTCAGATCATGACCAAGAATGTAAATGAGGTTCTTGATCTGGTTCCTATACTTATTCACTACAACCATCCCGCAATTCCCGGCTACAGAAAAAATGGCGTGCCTTTCGGTATCGACATGTTCACTCCGAATGACTTTCAGCGTAAGTATCTTCAGGACAGAGGCATTGATCCTGATGAAAAAACTGAATCCTTCTGGCCTGTTTATGCCCTTTATGCCATGGGAAGTACCTCCTCTATTGCTCAGGGCCAGAAATCCGATCTGGATATCTGGGTCTGTGTAAGTAAGGATCTCCCTCATTTTGAGATGAATCTTCTCGCTGAAAAATGCAGATTCATTTCCTCTTTCTGCAAAGCTCTAGGCGCGGATGTTAACCTCTTTGTTACCGCGGAGAACCGTTTTATCAGCGGTGAACACGGTACTATGGATACAGAGGACTGCGGTTCGGCACAGTCTCTGTTCCTTTTAGATGAATTCTACCGCTCATCTTTCAGAATCTGTGGACGTTACATTGTCTGGTACATGATTTCGGTTGAGGATGAGCTCAGAGATTATGCCTCTGTGGTTGAGGATTTCTATAAGCTTGACTGGCTGATTAAGGAGCAGTGGTTTGACTTCGGTTCTGTTGCCAAGTGCTCTCCTGTTGAGTACTTCGGTTCCGGCATGTGGCTGGTTTACAAGGGTATTGACCATCCTCTAAAGGCTCTTTTAAAGATTATTCTGATGGAAGCTTATGCCTCCGAATATCCTCATACTATTCTGATGTCCATGGATCTGAAGTCCTCGGTCATTTCAAGTAGAACTTTTGGTCTTGGTCATGATTCCTACTATCTTCTTTATAAAAAGGTATCCAAGTATCTTTCTAAAATAGGGGATAGGGATCGACTCGAGCTTGTAAGAAAATGTTTCTATTTAAAGCTTCTTGAGGCCATTGACGGTCAGCCTCAGAGTAAGCTGCTAAATAAGCGCAAGATTCTGATGCGAAGAGTTGCAAAGCTTTGGGACTGGTCATCCTCCTATATTGAAAAGCTGTCTTCAAAGAAGAATCTTAATCTCTCTTCTATCAAGCGTTTTCAGAATCAGCTTTTAGAGTCTCTGTTAAAAAGTTACAAGGCACTGCTGCGATTCTCTGTTACCCACGGAATTGAATACGCCATTACCTCCGATGATGCAGGTGTTCTTTCAAGAAAAATCTACGCCTCCATTGACAGGTATCCTGGCAAAATCATGCAGTCGTACAGTGAAGTTAGCAACTTCATGGAAGAGGAGACTCTCTCTTTAATTATGCCATCAGAAAACACTGTCTGCAGACACGGCTGGCATGTTTATCCATGTGCAATCGACAATATTGATCTGTTATCCACAAGAGTCGTTTATATTGCTCCGCGTGCCGTGGAAATGGTGGCATGGCTTACAGCCAACCGTGTGCTGACATCTCGTACAAAGGTTTATGTGTCAGCCAGAAGTTCTTCTGTGGATTACAAGAAAATCAAAAGACTTGCGGATGACATTGACAGATTCTTTTTCTCAAAAAAGATTAAGGTAAGAGAGGATGATCTCAGAAAGGCTCGAGATGTAGTTAAATCTATGGTGGTGATTAACTTTGAAAATGACATCACCAAAAAGTTCCTGATCTCAAACTCTGACCTTGAATTGGGAGATACCCTCTCCTGCGGTCGACAGAAAATGTGTCTGATTGGCTCCATCGATGTAATCTCCCTCAATACCTGGGGAGAGCTTACATGTCATTCCTATTCTGACGGAGAACTTGGAGTTGTTGAGCTTCTGGCAACAATCCTTAGAAGCAGTGCTCTGACTGTTATCCCTCGTGAAAATATCGACCTTGAAAAAATTCTGAAGGTCTGCAGTTATTCTGATGAACATGGTGATCTGATCCGCTATGATCTGGAGTCGACCATCAAGGGTATCTTAGGCTGCTACAGTGATTATGAGTCAACCTATGTATTCAATGTTTCTCATAATACTTATGAGGCCAGAGTCAATGAGGACAGCAATGACGTTTCAATTATCAGAAGAAGCATGTTCCGTGCCTCTGATGATGACGTAACAATCCTGTCACGTTTTGGTATGAGACCTGAGTACGCGCTTCAGGTTCCAGCCTCCGTTGAACATCATGCTACCATCGGCATTATGCAGTATTTCTTTGCCCGGGAGCAGGAAGGCTGGAAAATCTATATCGTCAATGAGCGAAATGAAGTTAAGATTTTCTACGGGTTCAATGGCTCCCGTGCCGCACTGGTAAACTCTATTAACAGATACTACACATCTCTGTCTGAGTCGAATACAACCAAATCAACCCTGAATTTCAATCTTCCACAGTATTTTGTACTTGGAAATGATCAAAAATCGATCCATCCGTTCACAATTTCCAATAAATAGTGCCAAATTGGATCATTTTGGATATACTTTCAGTGAAAGTATGAATTTTTTTTCATTACTCTTAATTTAATAGGTTAATCAAATTGAATAAATTTATTGCATTACTGTCTATAACTGTTGCAACACTTTTTCTGTATGGCTGTGGAATTAAAGGCCCTCTTTACATAGAAAAAGATCCTCAGACTCAGACCCAAAAGGCAGATGGTGAGCAGCAGCTTGGTACTCAAGAGAATAATCAGACAAATGTCTCTGCAGGTCAGAGCGTGCTTTAGTAGAATTCAAAAAGGTAGTTAACCCGTCTGTGTCGAATGATACGCCCAATTGACTAATGGATTTGTAAAATGGATTTCTTTGGCTTTAAAGATTCAGATTTGTATGCGGAATCTGTAAAGATTACCGATATTGCATCACAGTATGGAACCCCTCTCTACGTATATTCAAAGGCAACCCTCTCAAAACACATGGAGGCTTTTGAGTCTGCACTTAAGCGTCGGAATCATCTGGTCTGCTTTGCGGTAAAAGCCTGCTCAAATCTTGCTGTCCTTAATCTTATGGCAAAGCTCGGTGCCGGTTTTGATATTGTCTCAGAAGGTGAACTTCGTCGTGTAATCGCAGCAGGAGGTGATCCTTCAAAGGTAGTCTTCTCTGGTGTAGGCAAGAGTGAAAGTGAAATTGAGTTTGCGCTTTCGCAGAAGATAAACTGTCTGAATATTGAATCTCCTGAGGAGATTGATACCGTTATAAAGGTTGCCAGAAGACTAAATGTTGTGGCTCCGGTAGCTCTGAGAGTTAATCCTGGTGTCGATGCCAAGACTCATCCTTCAATTTCCACCGGTCTTAAGAACAACAAGTTCGGTGTAAGTGAAGAGCTGGCCTTTGATCTTTACAGAAAAATGTCGCTAGAGCCATGCCTGAAAGTTTCAGGTATCGACTGTCATATCGGTTCACAGATGACCTCTGTTGATCCTATAATTGAAGCTTCAGATAAACTTATTTCTCTATATAATAAGTTGGTGGCAGCAGGAATAAAGGTTGATCACATTGATATCGGCGGTGGACTTGGGGTTATCTATGATAATGAGACCCCTCCAAGCCCTGAGGAGTATCTGACTCCAATCTTAAAGAAGCTGGAAGGTCTGGATGTTGCACTGTACATTGAGCCAGGACGCGCCATGGTTGCCAATGCAGCAGTGCTTTTAGCCAAGGTTTTATACCAGAAGGATAATGGCGATAAGCATTTTGTGATAACAGATACTGCAATGAATGATATGATACGTCCTGCACTTTATGGCGCTAAAATGACTATCGTAAATGCAACCAGGCATTCAGATACAGCTGCTGTAAAGTCCGATATTGTAGGCCCTATCTGTGAGAGTGACGATTTTTTAGGTAAGGATCGTTCACTTAGTGTAAAGAATGGAGATATCCTGGTGGTAAGAGGTGCTGGAGCCTACGGCTCCTCAATGGCCTCAACCTACAATACCCGCCGTCTGTGTGCAGAGGTGATGGTTGATGGAGACAAGTCTGTTCTCATCAAGAAGAGACAGGCCTTCGAGGATATCTGGAAGGATGAAATTATTCCGGAATAAAAAGGATTAGCATGATTTTTAAATTTTCCAAAATGCAGTGCTGCGGCAACGATTTTATGTTTGTTGACGCCATTACTCAGAAAGCGTTTTTCTCTCCTGAACTTATAAAAAAGCTTGCTGACAGACATTTTGGAATTGGTTTTGATCAGCTGATTCTGGTAGAACCTCCTTTTGATCCTGAGGTGGATTTTCATTTCAGGATCTTCAACTCAGACGGTACCGAAGTTCAGATAGGAGCTAATGCCGCTGCCTGTTTTATTCATTTCGTCATCGAACACAAGCTTACTGCCAAAAATGATCTTCTGGTAAGTTCCGCTTCAAGACTTCTTGAAGTCAAGCTTAACGAGGATGGTTCTGTACGTGTGAATGTCGGTGCCCCTTCTTTAGCTCCTGAGGATATTCCATATGCCTCACTGCATACCTCTGATACTTATCCTTTCAGGTTCAAGGATGGAGAGGAACTGTCTCACAGTGTTGTTTCCATGGGTAATCCTCACGCTGTTTTCTTTGTGGATGATCTGAAAAAGATTCCTCTTGAGAAGTATGGTAAAGAGGTTGAATCTGACGAGAAATTCCCTGAAAAGGTGAATGTAAGCTTTGTAAAGGTCGAATCAGAGCATGAAATAACTCTTAAGCTCTTTGAGCGTGGCTGTGGAATTACCCTTGCAAACGGAACCTGTGCCTGTGCATCCTGTGTCAGCGGAATTATTTCTGGAAAGCTTTCTTCCCCTGTAAAGGTAAAAATGCCAGGGGGAATAGCCCAGATTGAATGGAAGGGCGGAAAAGAGCCGGTCTTTATGACAGTTTCAGAGATCTCACGCGTGTACGATGGCACATTCAGTGTCTAGGTACTACTGATTCTGTTCTCTCCGTTATGTCTAACTCTAATGCCATATCTCTGATTGACTTTAACTGAACGATTTCCTTAAGAATATCGCTTCCTTTTCAATTAAGTTACAAGCTGAATACTTCATTTTTTTGGCTGAGTTTCTTTTTTTTGTGATGGCTGATCCTTACCTCTGTATTTTTACTTTTCCAACTCTTTATTATTTTTTCCTGTGCTAAAATCTTAGACAGAAACAGTAACGAGGCGATTATGAAGAAAGATGTTTTGTTTTTAACCATGCCCAAGAACTTAAGAAATTAAGTTCTACCCATTTACCAAATCATCTATAGTTTTCACAACTGTAGGGAGATCTTTAAAAGTCTGTTTGTCACGT
>NZ_CACVSS010000020.1:0-30477 GCF_902756765.1 uncultured Succinivibrio sp.
ATGCTCTAAAGATGCTTTTATTATACAACCGCTTCTGCTGCTTTTAAATAGCAATATTAAGATATTAGCTTGTTGTCTTCTGGTTCTTTTTCATCTGTTACATCTGTCAATTTTTCAAGATCGTCAGTTGCATCTATTACCTTGTCTTCTTTTTTTACTTCAGTCTTTTTGACTTTCTTCTTTCCTTTGCCAATATAAGACTGAAGCTCATCAAGTGTTACTCCCTCTGATTCCAAAGCAGCTATAACTTTTCTGACTTTCTCTCTTTTCTGTTCTTCTTTAAGTCTAAGAGCTTCTTCTCTTTCTTCAAGAACTTTGATTATGTCCGATAATCCTTTCTCAATCTTTTTTAAGTCATTAAGACTGTATTTATTGTCTGTTAGAAAGAATTTCTTTAATTCTGTTTTCTTGGTTAAATTAAGTTCCATTTTTAGACTCCTCTTCAGTTTTGTATTCTAGCAACTGAAAAGATTGAGAACTTTTTATAAAAGGGGGATAAATTGAGAACTAATTACTTTTCCAATGCATTGGAAAAATAAAAAAAAGCCCCTATCGGCTAGATAGAGGCAAGGTTTATAAATAAATAAAAACGAAAAATACTTTTAGTTACACTTTATTCCTAAGGAGTATTTCCAAAAGTGCAATTATATTAACACAAGCATAATGACAAAAGAGTAAATTAGTGGCACTAATGCCAACTTTTTTTTCTTCAGAAATTTTCCAATGCATTGGAAAAATAAAAAGCCTCTGTAATAGAGGCTTTATTCTGATGTTAGCGTATATTCTGATATTGTCCCTGATTCTTCTGGCCTGCTGAGTTATATCCGCCAGCTGGCAGATAGTTATTTCGCAGAGAATCTAAATTGATATTGTCAGATGACAACTTACCAGAGGCTTTGAGTAGTGATAGCCATTCGGTAAGATCTACTTTAGTCCAGTCTGCATTCTGCACTTCCCATTCTGTGAGACCTGGACAAGTTGCTTCTTTAGGACCACCCCATGCCAACTGAGGATAGTCATTTGGATAAATGATATGGTGTCCTGCTAAAGAGTAGCGTATCTGCTTATTCAGAATTCGTGAAAGCTGTGATTCAAAACAGCAGTATACATTACGGTATTCACGGCATTTACCTAGGAACTTATGCGCACAGTAGCCACCTACTAAATCACAGAGTTTCTGTTCGATATTTGATGCCACCTCGTACTCTTCCTCATCACATGAAATCATAATTGCAGTAATCATTTTAGCTACACTGTAAGCAGCATAAATCCAGCCGATAACACAGATACAGGTTCCTAATGTCTGCATCGCTGTATTCTGCATTGCCTGTTGTGTGGCAGTTGAGGTGGCACCTTCCACCATGGAAGATGCTACTTCTTTTCCACACCAGTCCATAATCTGTGTATATATCTTCTGAACTGTATCTTCAACCCATTGTTTAATGACACCATCAACGATCTTCTCTACTCCAACAGCGATCAAATCTCCCATAATAACCTTTTCTGCAGCATCAAAAGCTCCTGCAAATACCTCTCCTGCATAAGGTAGGATATTGTTAAGTGTACTTACAATAGGTTTATTCAATTGGTTGGTGAGTTTTGTATAAGCCTGTCCTACTCCAGTATAATTTTTGAAGAAATCCCATGCTACACCACCAATCATAGAATAACCTTCAGCGGCTCCTACACTATCTGTTCCGCTGTAATTCCATGTGGTGTAATCACCTAATGATGTAGCTGTACCATCAAAGATGTCGTGGGCGTATGCCATATCCTTAACCAAGAATACCTTTGAAGCATACAAGCCAGCTGCAATCTGCTCTCTTACATTTACGGTTTGAGGCGATTCGCAGCAGTCATTTGACTGTCCCAGCATTTTCTTATGATTACAGGTTTTTCTTTCACCGCCAAAGAAAGTACAGCTTAGTGTACCATCAGCTTTATAGGTACACTTCATGTCCGTTGCTGCATGTTGTGATTCATTCAACAGTGCAAGTGCCTTGTTAAAATCTTTGGCATTGTCTGTCGCATCACTGTTAACCAGCAGATTCATGCAGTCCATACCCTGACAGGCAATATCTCCTGGGCAGGCCATAGCTTTTGATGTTCTAGGTGTGCTTACATCAGTGTCATATCCGCAATCGTATGTGTAGTTATAGAGTACACATTCATTCTGACCTGACTTTGTTTCTCCTGTTTTTACACATTTTGCTGCTGCAAAGCTACAGCCTTTTTTCTGAAGTTCACTACATAAGGTTTGATCTTCTGTTTTTTCGTTATCATCAAGTTTTACCTTAACTGTTGCAGCTGAACACTCACCTTTCAGACCGAACTCAGAGCGCATATATTTAGGATTGATTTCTGTGCCGTTGGCCATAATGTTACCGTTTGAGTACACATCAAAGGCTTTATCACAGGTTACAGTTCCGTTTAATGAGCCATTAGTAATAGATTCAGCTTTATTCAGACAGTCTTTGGTTCCAGACCACACATCATCTTGTGCGGCTTTTGAGGGATCATATTTGACCTCTAGCTCTAAAATTGGCTTTGGTCCAGCATACTGAATTGTAAAGTTTATGTACTGATTTGAACCGACCTTTGTTTTAAAGTAGCTGGTTAAATCGACCTCTGCATTACGTCTTACATATGGATGATTATTTACACAGCTTAGTGCGTAGGACTTGTCAATTTCCGTACCGTAGGAATTCATGTTAATCGCTGTAAGATTAGGTGTGCCAGCGTTTTTTGTATCCAGAATTACCTTTACAGCTCCAGCATAGGTCATAGCCTGTAGTTTTACATTTGTAATTGCTTCTGGATTAGCAACATACATAGTGGCAATTACGCTGTTAGTCTGACAGTTTCCAGAATTCATGGCTTTCATATAGTCAGCATCTTTGCCGTGTGCTGTATCACCAACATAATATGTAGTACAGTTTTCTCCACAGCTACCGTATATAAATTTGCCATTATTACCAGATGCATAGGTAAGAATTGAAAGAGAAGGCTGTTTTACAATGTTGCAGCTTTCTGTTTTCTCTTCTACACAGGTCTTATAGACAGGTGTATGATTTGTGGTTTTTAATTTTGCTAAAAATGCATCAGTCTGTCCGCAGTCAGAGAAAACATTTGAGACAGAACCGTTCATCACTCCACGGGCATTATTGAAGATAGGATCATTCTTCAGATTTGGTTTCTGAAAGTTGGCAACACCATTCATAATGGCATAAACATGGCCCTGAACGGACATATTCTTATTGCCACTTTTAGCTACAGTTCCAAGATTATCGTGGGTGGACTGAGCTGCTTCCTGTAATCTATTCTCATCCTGTCCGTACAGTCCCTGTAGATCTTCTGTATCAGGTAACTGTCCGTTCTCATAGTACAGTCTGCATTTTTCAGGATCACCGCAGTTAGCTTTATCAGGAGAAAGATTGTTGAGATTCAGACCAACCATATTACCATTGGCATCTCTGGTTCTGATGTCGTTGATCTGATTGGCTGTAACTTTTGATGAATTGTCAATTTTTACAGATTCAAATCTGATATCACCATTGCCAGCGTAAGAAGTTGATCTTGCATTTTTCTGAAGGTTCTCCAGATATTCAAGGCCCTTACTGTTACCCTCAACTTTGGCGTTCTGTGCTTTTTGTGCCTGATCTGCTGGTAAACTTAATCCTGCGGCATAGCTGATATTGTTAAACAGCAAACCTATCTGGCCAACTATTAGCCCCATACAGATTGATTTAGTGGTCTTTGAGCCTAGAAATTCTATGAATCCCATAACTATCTTTTCCTATTCTTCTCTAAATTCTGTAACCTTATTGATCTGCAGAGCCAGCAACCATTGACATACAGCAGTCATTCCAAGTCCACATCAGATAGACAAAGTCCTCTCCTGTAACAGGAACAGAACGATTTGCGCCCCAGAATATATCTGATTCTCCTATGACGTGAGCCGATTTTCGTTCAGGAACGGGGTAAATCATCGTAATTTTGTATTGTGTCTTTGGAATAAAGAAAGCCATAGTTGATGAACAAAGAGCCTCATCTGTATATGTTTTCTTCAGGAAGAATCGTCTGTGCAATGCCGATAAAAGTCTGGCCATCATCAGTGACGATTCCATGATTTCACCACCAGAGCTTACGTTTGTTGTAAGTGGATACATATTTCCCCAAGAGCCAGCACACCAGAATAAAGAGTTGATAGGTTTCTGAAGTGCTGTTGAAGATAAGGCATCAGGAACACAGGCCAGCATTGAAATTGGATTTCCTAGCAACACCGCTTCAGGATTTGTAAAAAACGCTATGTTATCGTCATACCATGTAGGATCAAACTCTGACATATACAGAAGATCTATATCCACATAATGATCCTTGATACATTCAGACTGCTCAAACATATTCAGCATTACCAAGATAGGAAATGCGTATGTATGGTAGTGAGCATGAGCCGCCTGTGTCATTTCTGTTGTCTGTTCCTGCGTTTGCCATGTTCCTTGATCTATCTTGTCAAAATTAAGAGTAACACCGCCTAATGTTGCAAGACAGCCAGGCATTCTTACAAGCTCTATAAGCTTTGATGGCATCCACATACCATAGGTAAATCCTGGGTATGGTACTCCGAGATCGTCCTTACAGAGACATACGATCTTTTTAGCTCTATCATCAGGAGCCTCAGATTTTGAAGCGCCCAAAGGCATTCCTAAAGAGATAATCGGAAAGATACAAGTCCAGCATACATCTGTAATCATTTTTCCAGACAGGAATTGAGTATCAACACATCTAGCGTTGTTGATATCATCAAGAGCAGAGCTTCCTGATGAGGTGCCAACACCATTACCGATGTTACCTCCTCCGAGATTCGGATCATCCTCTTTAACGATTCCTGCCTGTTTCTGAAGTTCATCAATTGAAACATCTGCATTTGCTATTATTGGCAAAGTAATCAACTGTAGACTTACAACTGAGGCAATTGCGTTTTTTGTGAACTTACTGAACTTAATCAACCTTGAACTCCTCAACCACGAAATTGGTTCCCTGCTGATAAACAATTGAAGGATGATGTCTCAGTCTGAAAGTGTTCTTGATATCGCTCTGTAACAAATACAGACGGGTATTGAATCGCTGGGTTAAACGAGTATGTTCATCCCAGCCTTTTTCACGGTCAAAGCCAGTCATAATCAGCTGAGTTCTTTCGGTATTAAGATTATGAGTCTGCTTCCATTGTGGCAGATGTCTTTCTACGTAAGAGACCTCACGAGGATTTGAAGCATCAAAGACAACTAACAGACGGTCAAAATTCCTTACGGTAAGAGGGTTAACTCTTGTACCCTGCTGTGCGAGGATATTTCCCTGTGTATCTTTGATATCCTGTTTCAGCTCAAAAGTAGGATCAAAGACTCTTCTCTCGTATACAGCTGTTGGTGACAGTTCTTCAAAAGGTACATTTTTCCAGATGCGTGAATATGCTTCCTGCTTCTTCTGCTCCCAGTCTATCTTCTGTGCTCGTCTCTGAAGCTCCTCGATAATATCTAATTCCTCAATGGCATAGACGGCACCCTGACGGCCCAGATATCCTCTTCTTCCTTCCTTAATTCTGTCGTACAGCCATAATGGACTAATTAAACCTTGAACAGAAGCAATCTCCTTTGGATGGGGTCTTACCAAACCAGTTGCAGGATCACCAGAGCGGTTTGGAGTAGGTTCAGCCAGTCTGATAATTGTTGGCACCGCTGTAACGTTATACTGAGTGAAGAAAACAGGATTTATGACAACGTTAGGTGTGGTTTTGAGCTTCATATCTCTGGCAATCTGCTGAAACTTCATAATTGCCTTATTGATAGTAGTTGTTCCCTTTGGTAAACCTCTAAAGACAATAGTAGTATCAGTTGCACCAGCTAATGAGCGGTACATATCCTCAATGTCTGATTTAGGCATAGAAAGAGAAGCAAAGACTAAGGTTGTATATGAAGCCTTTGACATATCTGCATTGCCGATTGTCTCCTCGCCACCTGTTAAAGACTTCAGTTTTGCCTTCTGATGCGCCTGAAGATTTGCATTGATAGCCTGAGTTTCATTCTGATAACGATTAAAGACTTTTTTTGCATCATCTGACAGTTCTAAATCTATTGGAGATTTTATTTTCTGCTTGTTTCCTAAATCTTTCTGTTTTTGAGCTAAATCTCTGAAAAGATCTAAATCGCTGTCTTTTATTCGACTCTGATAATCACCCACTACAACTGGTGAATTTAATAAATCTGTATTCTGGGCTAGAGCCATGCCTGTTGTGATACTAGAAAACAGGATATAACTTGCCAATAATCTGATTTTCATCTACCGTTCCCCAATATCTTGAATCGAATGAATCTGAAGTGCTTCCTAATGCGTAAAACTCGTCTTTTTCAATTACAGCTTTACCCATAAAATCCTGTCTTTCTCGCTTCATAATGTCAGCAAGATTAAGACCTCTACGAACTTCTTTGTTATTGATTAGAATTGCTTCGTTTTGGTTGATTTCTACAGAATCGTTAAAACCTGCTACGAATTGTTTAGCAAGAGTTGCTCCGTCTTTGAATAGAGTTGTATCTTTAGCGTGGAAAGCGAAATAGTTCCCTACCTCGCCCTTGTGATCCCATTTGTCCAAAATGAAAAGTGTATATGGCATACACTTGTATAATCTTCCGTCTGCATAAATTCCGTATCTTGTTCCTAATACCTTTGATCCCATGCAGAATACTGCTGTAAACATGAAAGTACAAAGGAGCAAACGCCCCCATGTACTTTCTTTGCCTAACAGTTTTGGTTTATTTTTTATTTTCATACCTGTGCTGAATTGTACTTAGCCCGATAGTTAAATCTTTAGGCGCAGCATTTATATATCGGCTATCAAGTACAACTGCATTCTTTGATGTAAGCTCGTTTAACAGTTGTCTTGATTCGTTAAAATAAATCGCCTGTTTCTCTTTATCAGGCATATTAACAATTTCTGACCAGTCAAATACGATGATTGAGGGCTGATTTTCGTACACAGCTTTAAGCTCGCTGTAATTTCTCTGTAAATTAAAGACCATAACAGCTAAACCCAAAGTTACAAATACCAGAATGTAGAAAATAATATTCTGTGTCTTATTAGGCATCTTTGCGCTCCTCTAATTCGTCATCATTGTCTTTTGTTTGATGCATCAGTTCTTTTAGCGACAAAAGCTCATTAAAGTTCTTTATTCCAGCTTCGGTCACTTCTGTTGGGACATCACTGTGTAATACTCGTAATCCCAGCTCTTTTAAAATTTCCTGCTGTTTTTCCTGTGTTTCCTCATTTAGACCGTCAGCTTCAAGCTGTTTGATTGCTGAGAGGTAAATCTGATTCTTATAATCAGCAACAGCCTGTGAAATACACAAGTTTCTCAACTGCGTTAACTCCTTTTCGCTATATTTCATGCCAGGATCAAATTCTCTAGCTTCTGACTCTGAAATATGAGGATCCTGTCCTGATTTAGGTGAGAAATCGTGATACAGTCCTCTATCAAGCAATACGCAGTTAATAGCTTGTGTATACGTATATCCGTTATTAACATAGTTATTGATCGCTTGAACATCGACAGGATCAGTTGAGTATAGAAGTTTCTGGAAATCAGATACAATCAGACGGCCAATACCATTTCCTGCACCAGATTTCACAAAGATTTCAGAGAATGCACCAGCCTGTGTATAAACAGACTTCAACCAGTGATAGCCACTTTCAGACAAGTCCAGTCTCTTTTCTTCCTTTACCTGTTCAATGGTTTCTGGCTTCTGATGAAGCAAGAAGTAGAATGCTGAGTTTTCTGCAATAGCCTTACCAGCCTCATTTGATGAATACAAGTCGTTTAAAGACTGGGTTGCAATAATCATGGAGCCGTTGTACTTACGGAATTTACGGTAAGCGTGTTCCATAAACTTTACTGACTGACCTTCTTTTAACAAATCCCAGCCCTCATCAATCATTACGATTTTCTTCTCTGAGCGGTCTTTTGAGAGGAATACAGCCTGTTGAATTTGGAAAATTAGCTGCAGCAATACTACCTTTCTTAGTGCTGGTCTACTTGACAACTCTTCAAGTTCAAGAACTGTAAAGTTACTGTTAAAGGTAATGTTATTCTTACCGTTGAAAAACTTGCCGTGGGAGCCTTTTGAGGTGAAGGCGTACAGCTGAGTTGCCATATCGATTACACGCTGATCGCCATCTAGTTCTTTTTCTGCTTTTTCTCTTAAGGCCTTTTCAATAATATCAATCGTAAGTTTATGACCATATTTTTCCCACTCCTCATCTATAACACGATCAAGAACAGAGGTCTGCTGATCTGTTAATACTGAGTTAGGAGCAATCATGGTCTGTACAATAGCCTTTAAGGAGTTATTTTCCTCTTTATAGTCCTTAACCAGCTCAAAGCAGTTTAGACATGGGTTTTTAGCTTCTTCAAAGGAAATAAACTCACCATTTAAGCTGTCACACAGTTTTGCATAGCTTCGGCCGATATCGATTACCCAGCATCGTGCACCTTCCGACATATACATAGTCAGAAGCTCGTTGGTATAGAATGATTTACCTGAACCAGATTCAGCTGCAATCACAGCATTCTTGTTGGTCTGTGAATCATGCAGAGAAACAGTCATGAGCTGGCCTGTACGTGATATAAGTGCAACGTGTCCTGTACCTGTTCCCTTCCATTCGGAAAAAATAGGTAAAAGTGCAATTGCGCTCTCGTTGGTAACACTTAGTGAGCGTTTGGCTTCATTTCCAAACAGGAAAGGGATCTCTCCACATAAAGGCAGAGCGTTGAAAAACATCTCACGCTGAACATATTTATCTGGCAGGATTTTAAACTTGTCAATTTCAAACTGCTGCTGCATTGCGGTTGAAGCTGCAAGCAGTCTCTTCTTTGTTGGCGCAAAGAGCATAACAGACATAACAATCTTCATTGCTCTGGCACCTTCATTAAGCCCACGGTTATATGATTCAAGATCTTTCATGGCAAACTCTAAGGCTGGCTGCATCTTATACAGTGGTCCATAGGCGAAATGAGCAGTTGTCTGTCTGCGTTTACCGTAGAAAGACTTCTGTTTGTCGTGATCTGCAAAATAGACGTGGGCGATGATTGCATAGTTTTCTTTAATTGTTTTGTCTGCACCAGAGAAGTCCCCCATGTAGCGAATTGCAGAACCGAACCACATGGATGGCGGATACGATTTAGGAGACAGCATCTGAACGAATGTTTCAAAGATGTTTTCTTCGTTCCCATCCTTTGGACTGTATCTTGTACCGATGCCAATGAATGATCGGGTTGGATCAGTATCATCAAGATCTGAATCGTTATCATAGAACTGTTCATTTAAAGGTATGTCTCTTTGCCAGTCTGTGATGGTGTTACGCCATGAGGCATTGTCAGACCAGTTGAACAGTGTACTCATACAACGAAGCCATGTCTTTGCATCCAGCACACGAGGTGCAAAACCGCATTCTGAGAGTGAGGACTGAAGCTTATCTCGACAGTCGCTTACATTGCTTTTTTCGACTTCAGTTGGATCAATTCCTGATTTGACAGGGATCTTGACTGTAATAAACAGTTTAACGTCTACAATAATTCCTGAGTTGTAGTAGCTCTGACCTGATTTTCCGAGAATATGATTACGGGTGTGATAACGCAGAAAGTTAACACGATCTTCAATAATAGGTGACAGCAGTTCATGAATATGTGAAGCTCGCATTGCAAGCATATTATCCAGAATCTCATCAACATCAGGACTTCGATAAAGCATGAATGACATCATAGAGCCTTTTGGCAGCTCTGTGCTTAGTACAGATGACATCTGAGCCTGTAGCGAGTCAGTTGTGCCTGGCAGAGGCGTACAATGGAATCCAAAAGCCAGTGTATTGTCATCGAGTAAAAATATCTTTTTGTCCTCGTCATAGGCGATAACAGGACAGATTGAACTTAATGTGTTTTTGTATCCCATTTGTGATTATTCCTTATTAACGTAGTTAGCAGTTAAATTTTCAATTTCAGTCTGCTGTTGTTTTAAAATCTGTTCTTTCTCTTTGTTGAATTTATCAATTGTATTGTTGTATTTCTCATCAATTGCATTCAGGCGGTTCTGATAGTCCTGAAGTTTGGATAGCTTGATAGAGGCATCCATGCGATTGTCATCATTCAGCTGATTCTGAGCGTTGGCCACACGGCTTCTTTCTCTCTTGTAGTTCATGTTCTCACCGTCAATACGGTTCTGAATCTTCTGCAGACGAGGACGATAATTGTTTTTGATTTCTTCTATGCGCTTTGAAATTTCTTCCTGAGTCAGCACTTCAGGATTTTTAGTAGATAATGTGTCGTAATCTACGTTGTTTAGACGGTTATTCTCATCATCTTCCAATGCTTCCTCGGTGATCTTCTTTTCCAGCTCCTTTCTAAGCTTCATCTGATTCTCATCATCATTATCAATAGAACCGTTATCTGTATTTGCCTCATTTAGAAAAACCTCTAGTCCCTGAGAAGGAACTCCTCTTGATACACGGCCATCATGTGCTACTACGAAAGGTACAAGATCAACATCTGACATATACTTAATTGCCAGTGTTTTCTCAAAGCCAGTTAAATCACAGCTTGATTTTGTAAGATTATCCAGCTTGCCCTCATAAAGCATATTGCCTATCTCTGTGTTGCCGTCTAAACGGCCACAGTAGAATTTCTTTGTTAAAGCAAAGCTGTCCTCAGTGCCAGAAGGAATTACCACAAAATAAAAGGTATATTTACTCATATCCTTTTTTGCAATTGATATTGCCTGTTCAATGATGGTCTTTGTAAATGGGGAATCAGGTGATACCCAGATAACAACCTCATTCTTACCATTTCCTACAGAGGTTGAATTTAGGGTATTAAGATCAATTCCCATCTTTTTGTAATCAATGCGGTTTGCAAACTTCTTAATGTCATCAGGTGTATTGATCTTTCTCATACCGTTGAACATATCGTAGAGTTCTCCGACAAAATAGAAACGCTGATTCTCTGAAACAAAAGCTAGTTTGCCGTTGCGTTCAAAAGCCATCAGAGTGCCTACTTTCAAAGGAGCTGAGATCTTGAATAGTTCGTTAACTTTGTCCTGATTAAAGGAAAAGTCCTTAACCTTGCCCTGATTATCTTTCTTTACTTTAAGATCAAAGTATTCGTTGATATCCAACATCTCAACTTTTTCGTTTTTGTCTTTGATTACGTAATTAGGAGTTCCAGCAGATGATTTTTCTTTCTTTATCTCAACCTTGTTCTCTTCTGTTATATCTGTCTTTTTATCCATAGTGGTCCCATCAAAAATAGGGGCGGCCATAACTGAGGAAGACAGAAGAATTGAAACAGATAGTGCTAAAGTAGTTTTTTTCATTTGCTTTATTCCTTGAAAAAAGCCCTAGCAAAAGCTAAGGCTTTTAGTGTATGTGGAGAAAAAATATGATTCGTTTACTTGATTAAACCATTTGAAACATTGCGTAGTGATTCAACTGCTACGTTTGCATCAACAGTTGCAGACAGAATACCTTCAACGATAGAAGGAGCGTTGTATAGAGTTACAGCAGCACCGATACCAATAACGATTGGCATTAAAGTACCGTTCTTAACAGCAGCAGAAATACCTACCAGCACGATTGCAATACAGATAATTCTACCTAAAGTACCCTGTGCCCAGCCTGTAATCATGTCGTAGACAGAGCTGAACTCCTGTCCCTGAGACCCAGCGTGTACGTTGGTAAAGAAGAAAGCGGCCACCATTGTAATTAACATTGCAAGTGACATCTTGTTTGACTTTATAAAGTTAGTTGCTTTTTCAAATTTATCGTTCATTTGATATTTCCTTGTAAAGAATAAAAATTAAGAAAACTGTTATTTAGTTGCTGTGGTTGTTTGCGTCCTTAATGGCTCAAACACATGGGTATTCGCAACAGTCTGTCCCTGATTGTGTACTCCAAGAGTCCACTTTCTAGGCTCAATTTCGATGTATGAATAACCAGGTACGACAAAATTACCGTCTGCATCGGTGTATGGTGCGTACCAGACTCTCATAACAATAGCAGGAGTTCTTACTGGTACAGGTCTATTAGGCAGATTTGGTGTTACAAAGTTATCTATTACAGTGTCGCTACTACCCCCTTTTGTTGTATTAGGTACATTACTTAATCCTTTCTCTTCAGCTTCTTTTGCGGCTTTAGCTTCCTTCTTCATCTCAGATGGAGATTTGCCATTATTGGTCATCTTGTAGATATCCCATGAATTAGTACATTTGGTGCCCTCACCAATGTTTTTACATGAGAACTCAGATTCACCAATGCCAAGAGAACAACCATTAACAAGTAATGTTCCTGAGAGCATTACTGATAGAGCTGTTGCTTTTAAAAATCTTTTACTGTTCATAATCTGTAATCCGTTTTGATTTTTGCTTAGTTTATAAATTCCCCCATCTGTTCATCTGCTGTTTTCGGGGGAATTTTTGATTAGCCTTCTGCTGAAGGAGGAACATCATCAGGTGTAGGAGGTAACATTGGAACACCTTCATCCAGCATTCCTGGGCCTACAGGATTTCCATTTGCATCACGTACAGTCGTAAGTTTTGCACCATTGGTTACAACAATGTTGATGTCACGGCCACCGTCAATTTCAATGATTGGGAACATCTGATCCGCCATCTTCATGTAGTAATCTGATAGCTTGTCAAATGCTTTGGAAATACCCTTTGCACCAGCTCCTCGTAAAGCCTCTTTGTTGTAAACCTTCTCGTAGGTAACAGTGCCGTTAGAAGAAGTGTTGATTGTTGGTGTCATGGTTACATCGAATGCTGAAGAAATACCTGAAGCAAAACCTGCGATCATTGTCTTAGCAATCAAAGAGCCTGTCTTTGAAACCAGACGGCCACGGATTCCAGCCTTGCCATCTTCACCAGATGCATATCCAGCAACTTTAGCCTCAATAATGGCTCCATCTTCCTTAATGCAGGAAAGCGTTTCAGAACGCAGTAATGCTCTTTCTGATGACAGATCACCGTATCCAGACATCAGCAGAAAGCACTCTTTGACATCTGCAGAATAACCGTTTGGCAAGATTGCATCTTTCTGAATACGTACGTTTACAGGGAAAGGATCTTTCTTAGCGTTTGTACCTGTAGGAGCATCTAAACCAGCTAACAGCACACCACGCATCATTGAGCCAGCAGGAATGTAGATTTCAGGCTCTTTATGTTCAGGTTTCTTACTCTTTTTGCTTAAATCCTCAGAGAAAACAGTTGTCTGAAGAGTCTGGACTACGCCATTTTCATCTGTTAGACCATCGGCCATTGGGGTTGGTGCATTGGCATACAGCTTGTAAGGATCTGACATATCAATTCTTTCAGGCTGCTGAGCTGTAGCAGGGGCAGATGTGTTTTTTTCGTGCTCGTTAGTATTACGGGAATTCTTATTCTCGTTATTGATAACTTCTTTCTGCAGCTTTGAAGTATCGTTCGTCAGAGCGGTAATACGGTCAGATAATGCTTTGATCTGAGTTTCAAAAGTCTTTGATGAAGAATTTACAGTTCTCTCTAAGGTGTTAACCTTGTTAAGAGCTGTCATGTTCTTCTGATACTCGTCACGGGTAAGCTGATTCTCTTTTGAAAGCTTATCAAGACGACTCTCCAGCTTGTTAAAGTTGTCATTTGAAATCTTAATCTGTGCCAGCAGTGATTCAATACCGAGATCGTCTGTCTTTTTATCAGTAAGGATATTCTTGATCTCGTTATTCTTATCTTTTGGCTTAACATCAGAAGTTAGAGCAAAACAGGCGGCAACAACAGCTGTTCCCACAACACCACCATAAAGCCATTTACGGGTTGTAGGATTAAGTCTGTTTAACCATGAATCCTTGTTATTGTTGTTATTCTTGTTTGGAAATTGAAACATCTGAGCCTTCCTTATTTGTCTAATACTGAGGTTCTAACCTGTTTAACTTCTTGACGGCCAACAGCGTGTTTGATGACATAAATCTCAGCGGACTGATGTGGTTCAAATACATTTGTAGGATAAAGGGCAACAGCAGCCACATCGTAGTCACCGCAGCCAGCTTCTTTAAACTCCAATGTCTGTGATGACACATTAGTAACCTTGCCGATAACATAATGAAGTTTTGAGCCTGTAATCAGCTGTCCGTTTGAAAAGTCAACCTTAAAACCTTCTACACGACACTTAGGTAGTTTGTAGTTGCGAGGAATTGATGAAAGGTTATAGCCTGAAGGAATTCCCTGTAGTGCGACTTCACGAAGATTCTTATTGGTTCCTGAAACAAAAGGCTGACTCTTTTCCCATGCTTCTGCATCTTCTGAGGCAAGTCTCATCTGAACATTTGAATCTTTGAAGGTTACAGAGATTTCACGGGATGGAATCTTACGAGGAACAAGAGTCAGTGATATAGACAGATTCTCCTGTCCTTTTTCGGTGATGAACATAGAAAGAGGATAGGTTTTTGCAGTTGATACATAAACCACGTTGTCCTTAACCATAACCTCACCCTGTTCACCGCCTGTTAAGGTTGCAGAGCTAACCTGTGGATGGGTAAATGGTGTAACAATACGGTTTGTATGCCCGACAGCAATAGAAACCAACTGATTTACACCAGGAGAAACTACGATGTCGTTAGCTTCTTTTCCAGATGCGGAGGCAGCACCAGTACCATTAACGTTGTATTTAGGTACATTGTTTGTAAGCACTGTAGCAGGAACCTCAGGGATTTTGGTCTGCTCAACACCAATGCTTTCTTTTAAATGCTGATTCTCTGTCTTTAGCTTCTCAATCTGCTCTTTCAGCTTTGCATTATCCTGTTCCTGTTTGATTCTGATTAAAGCAGGATCAATAAGTGGAGTCGCAGCTGAAGCATTAAGAGGTGTACCCTGTGCAGCTGCAGCAGTTGATGAACTTGCATTGTTTAGATTTGGAATTGCAATTAGCGGATTATCAGTATTTCCGTTCTGTGCTGCAATTGTAGGCATAGTTAAAATCATGGCAAGAGCACATGAATACGCAATTGTAGAGATTCTGAACTGTTTCATTGTTATGCATTAACTCCCTGCTCTTTTTCTTTCTTTGCTTTTTCTGCTTCCTTCTTCTTCAACTGTTCCAAAACTTCAAGAGTTCGAGGCTCTCCCTCATAGGTATCCATATGAACAATCTGAGGCAGATAGTTCTCAACTGAGATCTTGAACTCGTAGGTTCTCTTCTCTCTTTTAGCCTTCACTGATGGAGACTGAGCTGTGTAGAATCCGTAAACGAATACTTTGTCAGTTGCCTTCTCGTAGGTGTATTCGAGGGGAGAAAATGAGGTTGAAACACGGTTCTTTTTCATCATCTGCACCTGAGCTGTAAGGTTTGTGACAGTCTCCTGATACAGGTTAGATGGTAAGAGCGGAATAATGCTTTCCTTGACGAAATCCAGATTGCCAGGATTGATGTTACCAATGAGTTCAGCCAAGAATAAAGCCCACGACTCTTTGTATGAGTGCGAGGCATTCTTTTCACTTACATAAGCCTTTGTATTCATACCGTAAGGCTGAATAATTACAGTTGTACTTTTTGACAAGGCATTGAATGACAGTAGAGCCAGTGCTACAGCGCAGCCAGCTAAACTGATGCGTGTCATACCAACTTCAGTCTTTAATGATCTATATGACTGTTTCCAATTCTTTAAGTCCAATTTTTCTCTTCCTTATCTAGGTATAAACTTGCGGTTATATGTATTCTTCAGGGTTCTGTTCTTAGTCCATAGAAGACCGTGGCCATAGAGCCAGTGCAGAACAAAACCATTGTGATGTGATGATTTTGCCTTTTTGTAGAATCTTGAAATGACAAAACCAATTGCTGTACAGATGAAAACCTGTCCGATTAAAAGTCCAAAGCAAAGACCAATAACCAGAGGCAGTAATTCATCAATCGGCCAAATCATGATCCACTGGGGATCGTCCTGATGTTGAGGTATTTCGATAGGTTTTTCGCTCATACAAACAAAATCTCTTTAGCTAAAAAAATTATTGTTTGTATTGTGCCTAAATGTGAGCTAAGACATATTTTGTTTTAGGGGGGATTTTTTACTGATTAGATTAAAAGGTTTTGAATTTAGAATTTTCCAATGCATTGGAAAAAATGAAAAGCCTCCAAAAAGGAGGCTCATATACAGAAAAGTGATGTAAAGATCATCTCCAAGACTTCTTCATCTTTTCAAATTCCTTATCAACACTCTTCTCTCCAAAGATTTTAAAAATAATCCAAACAATGGATGGAATGACAATATATACGATGAAAATTGAGATTGCTAAACTTTCCATATTATTGCCCCCTTTCATTAGTGTGCGAGAGCATGATCTCTCACTACCATTTGTCTTTGATTTCTCATGTTACTCGTCCTCTACTTCGTGAGACAAATTTCATTTGCCTCACTGAGGACGGTTTTAGTCAGGAATACTCCCAACCGTTATTGCGCTGTTAACGTCTTTGCAGTTTGATGAGCTAAATATAGCTATTTACGTTTTAATTATAGCCTATTTTTTGCGTGCTCATAATAGAAAAAGGCGGATAAACCGCCTTTTCCCTTTTAGATTCTCTTTGCGATATTTGCAATGATTGTCATCAGCATAAACGCCCAGAGGATATTCAGACACGGATACAGATACGGTGTAATCGGAGCAGGAAATAAGAAGTATAAAGGCAATAGAGTAACCATAATCATAATTGCTTTGACACCGCTTCTATGTGCTGTTGGTGATGAAAAAGCAAAACTTCCCTGCTTGATCCTTCTGAGAGTGAATCCTGAATATAGGCTTGCCATGAATACCAGAACACTTGAAGGAAACCACAGCCCCATCAGATGCAGTCTTTCCAGGAACTGAAAAAACAGGAACATACATACGTTGAGTCTATCTTCCATCCATTTAAATAGACCTTTTCCAGTATTCTGAAGTTTTCCAGATGCTTTCTTTTCGTCTTCTGTTGGTATAAGAGTATGCCACATATCGGCATATAAGCCAGATGAAATGACTAAGGAATCAAAACTCTCTGAGGAGCGTCTATCCAGTTCTCTTAGTGTACTTGTACCCAGAGAGTTCTCAATGCTTACGCCTTCCATAGCCATTACCCTTGTTACCATTTCAGGACTGATGAATGTTACTAAGAGCAGCAACTCAATAACAAAGATAAATAAACAGGTTTTACCCCAGCTAGATTTCATTATTATTCCTCAACAATTCTGAACATAGGCATAGGTATTTCTTTCTTTACAACATCAGCTACAGGTTTAGTCTCTTCAAATATTACCTTTTCGTCCACAAGTGAAGGAGCCAGAAACTTAAAGAGATTATGCTGAAAAGTGTCTAGGTTTTTAATTTTGTAAGGTTTTATAGAATATTTAATTTTCTTTGTAGTAATAAGACTTGCGTACAGCAGTTCTTTCTTTTCTAAACCTTCCTCAATATTCCAGTCATGCAGATTGGATGTAATCTCAATTGAATAATACTGGGTTATATGTTCAACTAATTTTTTTGTAAACTCTATCAAGTGCTGCTTTGAGTCCATTTCCCAGTGAGTCTCTTCCAAATCCATTTCATCCATCGAGTCGATAATAATCTTATGAACTACTGGTACAAGAGATTCTCTGTCAACTAAGAAATCAGAGAGCAGCAAGACAGCATTCCTAATGACATTCCCCATGCAGAAGTTTTCTAAGCATAGTGTTTCAAGATAATAGGGATCTTTCTCTAAGGTCTTTAGTGAATGTTTTAGATTGTTTAAAATCTGTTCAGTTAAATTCTGGAATACATAGTAGTCTTTTACTTTTGTTTCAGTCATCTTCGTTTATTCTTTTTAAAAGCTTAATGTTAGTGGTTTATTTATTTTGTTTTTGTTGTGGTATTTTTTTTGCTGTTAGGCTACTCCTTGTCTATATCCATTTCAGTCATATAATCCTCTTTTTCCTCTGAGATTTGTTTAGTTTTAGGGGCATAAGATGACTTGATAAAAGGGATCTTTCCTTTGTAGATATTGCCACCAGCAAAGATGCCGATATACTCAAGATTAGGCAGCAGTCCAAACAGTTGAGGATCAATTAATGGAGCTTCTGTCTCTTTTAACTGTTCACTCTGAGTGGAACCATGCTCTAATGGGTTTGTAATCAGAGAGTTGATACCTTGTGTGTGAACAAGCTGCTTAATAGCTGTTTTTGGTAAATCTTCAGATAAAAACTTCTGCGAAGTTGGGTTCTTAGTTCTCAGGGCTAATACATTGTTAATGTTACCGAGAACCATTTCGGCTTTATCCTTTGAACCTAGTGCAGTTGAGAAATCTGAGATTGTCTGAGTTGCAACCATCAAGCGGAAGCCTGCTCCACGACCTTTATTTAAAATCTGAATAAAGCTGTCGTTTACACACTCTGCTGCCTCATCTACGAATATAGCAACAGGCTTCTTATCTGGGTGATAGTTATAGATTGCACCAGCTGAAGCTGCTATATCAGAGAGTGCAAGAGAACCAATTGCCTGACCTACCATCTTATCTGACAGGGAATCCAGACCAATATAGAGAACTCCGTTGCGTTCAAGAATATCCATTGTATTGATTTGTTCGTGGGCCATATCTGGATCATCACCAGCAGACATCGACAGCATAGTGCCTAAAGTACCAGTGGTTAACATATCCATGAGAGGCAGCATATTGTTAATCATCTTTGAAAAGTGCTCTCGTGGATGATTGCGTAGTTTTACAAGTGCTGCAATGTTAGTTGCATCTTTTGCAGTTGAATAATGCTGATTGTAAATCTGGCACTTGATTGTAGTGATTGCTTCATCGTTCGGTGCGTGTTTCATTTGTGAAATTGCATAATTAACCATTGTCTTAAAAGGAGGATGAGAGAGTTTTCCCTTTTCTTCGATCTCAATCTGATCTGAGCGTTCACAGAAAACATCTAAGGCATTTGAGGTTAATGTTTCCATAGAATCAAGAAGATTCATTTTTATGCTGTTAATGGTTGGGTTTTCTCCACAGTACAGCATAGCCTGAGTGATAGCGTTGATAGACAGCCAGCCGAATGCGGTAAAAGGATCAAAACCACCCTTTGACGGAATAAGGTTTGTAATACGTGTTGTAATGTCAGTATCACGATTAGAATTTGCTAAAAGATTTAATCTGCAGCTCTCTTCAGGAAAAGCTGGGTGAAAAAAGAAGAATCTTTCGCCAGGATCTTTTAGACCATTGGCCAGACAGTATTCACGGTAAGCATCACAGGCTCGCTGTGCGTTATCACGCATTTCTAAATCACCTTTAGGATCAATGATCACAACAGGATCACCTCGCATGATACATTGTGAAATCATCAGATCGGCAAACCTTGTTTTTCCAGAGCCAGTGGTTCCAAGAATCAGCAAATGTCCGTTGAGCCATGAGGCAGGAATAGTAATTTTTTCATCTTTATCCGATAGACCATGTATCCAACGCTGTCCCATTTCGTGGACTTTTGGCAGAGGCTTAAAGAAATCTAAGGCTGTAAAGGCAGTAGCTTTGAGGATGTTGATTTTTTTGTCAGTTTTCTCAGATGCAGTTTCTTCTATCTGCTTTAACTCTTTTTCATAATCCTTTTTTATTCTATCCAGTCGTTTTGGGATCCCATATAATCTTTCCTGACTTGAAATTGTAGCCCAGTCCAGCTTCTTTAGTTCGTATGCTCGCTGTGTCTGCTCTGGAGTCCATGAAAAGCCTGTTCCTAAGTAAAATTCATCTTTATTTAAGATCTGCTGTATCTTAACTACGAACTGTTTTAGTGGAATAAAGACAAAAGGTGCTCCATAGAGCCTTCTCTGTAATCTGTATACAGGATAGCCCTGCAGAAGAAAAACAAAGGTCATAAAGAACGACACAGAAGATTGCACAACAGCCATTTTGTATGAGAGTGTTGCGAACATTCCAAAATTACAGAAGGTTAAGACTCCACAGCAGAACCAGACCGCTGCGATTCTGAATTCATACAGAGGACGATAAATCTGCTCGTAGTCAAAAGGTTTATTGTTGAATTTCATTCCTGCTCCTAAAATTTTCCAATGCATTGGAAAAATGAATGATTATTTCTGTTTATCAATAAATTAGCAAAATAGAATTTTTACATTGGAAAGAATGGCATATCAGAAATACCAACAGCTTCGCTTTCCTGGGCAACTGTTTCTTTTGCGTTTTTATTATTCTTGTCTTCTTTGTTCAAATCCTCTTTCTTCAGAGTTTTCTGATAACCTACAACAAGATCATTACCATCCACAATCATGTAAGGTGGTGTTACCTGTTGGCTGATTGACAGAAAATTTTTTGTCTTTTTAAGTGGAATTTTGAAAGACTCTGAACACTTACGTAGAACTTCCTTATCAATACGTCTTCCCTTTCTCTCGTGTGCATAACCTTTTGCCTTATAGCCGTATAGTTCCTCGTTATAGTCAAGAGAGATAATCTTATGCTTAACGTATTCCACAACATCAGAAGCAGTAACATCTACATTCAGGCTCTCGTATGGATGATCTTTACATTTAATCTTCAGTGGTTTTAATCCAGCTATTTTAAAGATGTTGGTGATAGCCTTAGTCATCTGAATGTGTTCAAAGTAGTAGAGTTCACGGGAATGACTCATCAGCTCTGATAGCTGATGAGGAAACAGCCCTGCTTCTTCAAAAAGATTAACGTACTGCATGGCGTTTGCATCTTTTTTTATATTGTCATTCCACATATATGCTGCATAACAGTACTTGTTATCGACAGTAACAAAATCAATATATGAAAAGTCCTTTTCCTTTAATCTGTTACATAATTGAATAGACAGGTTTCTGGCGCATTTTTTGTCTTTAATCTTTTCACAGACCTGTTTTATTGCGTTTACGACCTCCACAGTAAGACCGTTATAGTAAGGTTCGTCAACAGACTGAAAAATACGGTTGTCACGCTTATGCTCTTTTTTAGAAGATTCAAGATCTTTGAGTTTGATAGCATTCGGCTTCTGTGCTTCTACAAGCTCTTTCTGCTTTTCTTTGTATTCATAAATCGCACGATCAAAATTACGGATCTCATCTTCTTCTAGGATTAGTGGTCGATCATCTGGCTCTGGAGTTATTTTTACTGAAGCTTCCTCTATTTTTTCCTTTAATTCTTCTGTTGATGAAGTTGTCTCTTTTATATTCTGTGTAAACAATCCCATCGCAAATGAGGATGCAACATCAGTTGAATCTTCAAAACCAGCTGGAGCTATGATGTTCTCGGTAACGGTTTCGACTTCTACAGGAGTTGCATCTGACAAGTCATCAACTTGAGAAATATCTGAGTTGCTGTCAAATGCTGATACTATTTCAGGACTTTCTTCATTTCCCCCAAAAGGTACAACTACATCCAGCTCCTCTTCAGAAGGTTCTTCCTCGCTAGAATCAGTTTGATTGTTAATAAGCTGAGATAGTCTGTCTGCTTCTTCAGGACTTATCGGCTCAAGGTTGGATTTGATAGCAGCTGATTTGACAAAGCCATTCTGAAATTGAACTTCTGCTGAATCAAGTTCTCTCTCGTCAACCTCGTTGATTTCTTTTTCATTTATCTGTTCAACAACTTTCTCAGGTGCTTTAAGCTTCTGCTGTGGCTTAACTTTCTTTACTTTCTTCTGTTTGGCTTTAGGATCACCTAAATCCGAGCTTAATTCTTCAAGAGGTTTGACTTCCTTTGAAATAATCACAGGTTCAACGCCATCGGCAAATACAACCTTAAGTGTTTTTAAGTCTTCTTCCTGGGCTAAATATAGCTGGCCATTGTGCAGAATGACGTTTTTGTAATCTGCAATACATACAGCTTTCCACTGTTCTTTCATGCCACCAGATACAAGTTTTTCAACAGTATAAAAACCGTCAGCTGTGTTAGCTGGCAGAAGAAAATCGCACTGATTTAATAACTCTTTAATATTTTCAAGATTAGGCTCATGATCCTGCAGAATGTCAGATTTGTAAAAGTCCGATGCTCTTGAAATGATATTAAGCCACATTCCAAGCGATTTATCATCAAAACGTATTAAGATAACAAAAGGTTTTTCAGACTGATTTGTGGCGTGTGAGAATATATAACATTCATCACCAGCTCGATTTACAGATATTTCTGCTCTATCCACACAGAACTGAAAGGCTCTGGTTAGCTGTTTCTTGATTTCAAGATTAACCTTAATAGGTGCCAGAGAGCTTTTTGACAGAGTTTTTCTGTCTTTCTCTGATGAGGTAGTATCTGCTCTACTCCAGATGTCATAAATAATATTCTGTCGTGCATTTGTATAGTCGTTTGATAAAACACGCCAGTCTATGGCCGTCATAAAGTTGTGAAGAATTTCTTCAGAACCTTGTGTAATCAGCTTTAGTGTTGCTTTTGATATAAAGCTTCTCATCAGGAATGGAGCGATAATCTCGTGCTTATCGTTTCTTCCTTTTTTCCAGCCTTTAAGAATATATGTAGGTGGATTTGGATTATCCTGCGAAATAAAAACTTGCGTATTTTTTATTCCGTGGACTCTTGCAAGAAAGTCTGGAATAGATTCGATACAATTCCAGATATATTCTTTTTTCCTTCCATTCTCCTCTTTATAGGTAACAATTACAGGATCGTTAAGCTTACCGATATCGTGTAGCAGTCCAGCCAGACCACAGGCAATTCTTGCAGATACCATGTGTTCATCACGTTCAGACGGATTTACACCTTTGTTAAAAAAAGCAAGACGTGAGTCATTGAGTGCAAAATACATAGTTTCAAGGCTATGCAGGAGCAGTCCGCCCTCACTCATATGATGGCCAAAGATATTACTAGGCTTTCCGCCCTTAACTTCAGATGCAGGAATTTTCTGACAGAATAATGCTACCTGTTGTATTGAAGGCAGCAGATATTTATCAAATAATTCTCTTCTTCCGCCTAATGCAGTTGAAATCTTATCTACTATCGGTCTGAATTCATCGCTTGCAAGTAAATCATCTGCGCTGTAGCAGTAATAACCGTCTTGATCGAGAGTATTAAAAATTTTTACTTTTACCTGTTGCTCTGTCTGTGAAACGGTAGTTATTGCTTCTTTCTTTGTGAAAAATGGTAACTTCATGACCTGATCCTTATCCTTTTTAACTGGGTACAAAGATACACGTTTGAAGTAAATAGAGTTATTAAGTTAGGGGGGAAGATTTAAACAGGATTAATATTTGATTACTGCAGAATAGAAATTTGAGAATATTTTGAAGTGAAATAATCCTAGAGAGTGAGAGTCTAAAGACTCTCACAACTCTGTACTAATTGCCATAGTGAAGATCACCGTTGGCGTCAACGAATTCTCCCCACCATACTTCACCATCCCACATGGCTCTTCCAGTGTGATGACAAAACTGTGGTTGATGTGCCTGTGCTTCTTCGCACCACACATCAAAGACTTTATCAAATCTGATATTGTCTTCGGTTACAATTAGACCAGCCATATTCTGATTGAGAATATCCATTTTTCTTCTCCTGTGTGGATTACCACAAAAAACGAGGAGACAAAGAAATGATGACTGAAGTGTATACACACCTCTACCCCTGACAAGAGGATAAATCATATTTCTTTATCCCCTCTGGGTTTTAAAGAAACAGCAAGGAACCTTACTGCATTAAACTCATCAAATACTTGATGAGTTGTACCGAAATTTTACGTGTCGGTGGAACATTATGTTCGTCACGAGAGCAGTGCTCTAAAAGTGATTTCATTATATCATTATTTGAATGATGAGCAAGATGATTATGGGGGACTGGCCATCAAAACCTTTCAGTTTTGATAACCAGTTCAATGTTTAATAACTAACGGCAAAAAGACCTTTTTGCCAAAACAGATTATAAACTCTTATTTTTTTAATCGTCAAATTATCCCCCTCTATCTAAATAACCTTTGTATAAAAATAAGGTGTAATAGCAACATAGATTTTTGTACAAAAGGTAAATTCAAATGAAAAAACTCACCAAGAGCGTAATGGCTCTGTCTTTAAGTTCTATGGTTTTGCTTACTATTACAGGCTGTGCCACATCTGATAAAGATGAGGACTGCTGCTCAAGTGCAAAGATTGAGAATGCTCTTCAGAATAATCCTGCTATCTATAACAGACTTTCAAGAGAAAAAGCCGACCGTATTTCCCGTGAATTAACTATGTCTTACTACACTGATGAGAGACGTAGTGCTGCAATTGAAGAAGGCGGCTTCAAGCACACTCTGGGAATGAATAATCCTTTATATAAAGGTGATGAATTTCCTCAAAATGTAAGATATGACCTCTCAAAGCGTTATAACGGTCAGAGCGATGCCAATGGCTACAAGAAAGTGCCTGTTACAGCGGTATTTAATCCAAACAAGAACAGCAAGGACTACTCATATTATGAGCTAGGCCGCTGGCAGAGACTATGCGATGGTTCAAACGGTAAAAATATGGATCGCCTGGACTGGAGATTTGTTAAGAGAAACAAAGATGCCTTTCCTATGGATTTACTTGATACCTGTGTAATGCCATCAAGTGAGGTTTTAAGCCGTCATGGTATTTCTACACCTGTAGAGTACCGTAACAGCAACTCAAAAACTTCACAAAAAGATGTATTGCCAAATTCTGTATATCCATACCTGATTAAAGACCATACACCTTCAAATACTCCAATTGTGATTAAAGAGCCTACTGTGACTGTAGATGATTCTTTTGTATCAACTCCAGAACCTTATTTTGAGAAAGCAGAAAAGGCTAAGACTTCTAAAGTAAGACCTTATGCTAAATCAACTACTGACAGAGCAAAGGCAAAACAGATTACTTCTGATGTTGACTGGATAGAGAAGGAGATTAACTAAATATGCGTGTTTATCTAGCTGAAAAGGCCTCTCAGGGAAACGATCTTGCTTCAGTTCTCGATCCTTCCTTTGATCGAGAAGATGGTTATATCTCATTAGATAACGGTGATGTAGTGACATGGTGCCACGGCCATCTTTTAACTCTTGCAGAGCCAGATTATTATGATCCTGCTCTAAAACGATGGGATATTAAGACTCTACCTTTTATTCCACGAGAGTTCGAGTGGCTTCCAGTAGCGGATAAACGCTCACGAAAGCAGCTTAAAACTGCCTGTGACTTAATTGTAAAGGCAGATGAAGTAGTTGTAAGTACTGACTTTGATCGTGAAGGTCAGCTAATTGCAATGAATGTACTTAACCACTGCAATTTTTCAGGTGATGCTTTTCGACTGAAGCTAAGTGCTCTTGATCCTGCTTCTATCAGAAAAGCACTTGATAATATTGAACCTTTGCAGAATACGCACAATTTGTATGAGAGTGCTATAGCCCGTTCATACTCAGATTGGATTATCGGACTGAATCTGACACGACTTTTCACCTGTTTGGCAAGTTCATCAAGTGCTAATGAGGTGGTGAATATTGGTCGTATCCTTACTCCAACAGTAAATCTAATCTGTCAGCGTGATCTCGCTATTAAGAACTTTCAGCCACAGGATTTCTTTGAAGTTACTGCAGATGTCTCTGTTCAGAACGGTATGTTCAAAGCCAAGTGGATTTGTCCTGAAGAACATCTTGACGGTGACGGCCATCTTTTTGATTCTAAGATTGCTGCGGAGGTTATCTCTGATATTAAGGGTAAGAATGCAGAAATTGTTAACGTGGAGCGTACTGTAAGCAATGAACAGCCGCCTATGCTGTTCTCTCTGTCAAAGCTGCAGATTTATGCTGCCAGACACTTTGGCTTTAATGCCCAGAAAACATTAGATATCTGTCAGTCCTTATATGAGAAGAAGTTAACTACCTACCCAAGAAGTGACTGTCAGTACCTGCCTGAATCGCAGTTTGCTGAAGCTGAAGAGATTCTAAGGGAACTTGCTCATGATCCTGCTATCGAGCCTCTGATAAAAGGTTGTGATTTAACAAAGAAACCACGAGCCTACAGTGACAAGAAGATGACTGGTCATGCCCACAATGCAATTATCCCAAGTACAGGTGCTCAGAATATTCAGGATTTAACTCCTGATGAATTTAAGATCTATAACATCGTACGATTATATTTTATTACTCAGTTTTATGCTCCTGCACAGTACAATGTATTGGAAATCAATACAGAGTGCAATGGCCACAAGTTTATATCTAAAGGAAAGACCTTAATTAAACCTGGCTATAGAGTAATCTTCCATCAGGATCAGTTTGAGGAGGAGCAGCCAAAAGGCAATAATAAAGATAGTGTTGATATTGCTTCCATTCCAAATGTAAATATAGGAGAAAGATCCTTCATCAATGATGCTCAGATGGAAACCAAGAGAACCAGAGCACCTAAACACTTTGATGAGGCTTCTCTGATAGAGGCAATGACTAACGTTGGCAAATATGTTGACGATAAGGAGCAGAAGAAGATCCTGAATCAGACCTTAGGTTTAGGAACAGAGGCCTCACGAGCTACCATTATTGAGAATCTTAAGAAATACGGCTGGATTGACATTGTAAAAGAACATTATGAAGCCACCCAGAAAGCATTTAAGACAATGGAGATTCTACCTTATGACATTAAGTCTCCTGCAATGACAGCCATGTGGGAACTGGCACTTAATAATATTGTCAATAATCCGAATGAGAACTCTGAATTATTCGTAGATAATATTATCCGCTGGCTAAACGATGTATTTGCAAAATGCACTACTCCTGAAGCTGTAACCTACATTAAGAAGATTATCGGTGCAGCTCAGAATAATGCGCCTGTTTTCAACTGCGAAAAGTGTGGTTCTCCTTTAAGACTTCTAAAAGGCAAGTTCGGTCTATTCTTTCTATGTTCCAATGAGGCTTGTAAACAGACCTATCAGGAGCGTAACCGTAAACCTTTACCACTGTTCGATGCCGCAACAGCTCCTAAGTGTCCGAAATGCGGTGCTCCATTAAAGCAGGGACAGAGCAAAAAAGGTACATTGTTCTGGAAATGTCAGAATGAAAACTGTGCAATCTTTTTAAATGACAGCAGAGGTAAGCCCGTAATGCCTGAAAAATGTCCAGACTGTGGCGGTATGGTTTTTAGGCATAAAGGCAAATTTGGCAATTTCTGGAAATGCGAAAATTGCAATAAGAATTTTAAAGACACCGCTGGCAAGCCTTTACTTCTTTCCCCAAAGTGTCCTAAGTGTGGTGCACCAATGCGATATATTGATAAGAAAAAGGACGGTACAAAGATTACTCCTTTCTTTAGTTGTACTAACTATCCGAATTGTAATGGTGTACTCGATAAACACGGCAACGTTCAAAAGGACGAAAGGTAGATAAAATGTTCAGAATTTTATCAATGGCTACTCTAATCTTTGCTTTAGGAATTATCTTTGCTCCTGATGCTACTATGAATTATGTAAACACTGTATTTAATGCAGTAAAACAGAAGACAGGTATCGGAGAAGTTCAAAATCAGATAGAAAATAATTTCTTTAATGCTGTTGAAGCTGAAGGCAGAGAACTTGTTAACAGATTAAGACAATAGTGTTTAATTAAACAAAAGGAAATCTAACATGGAAAAAGAAACAAAAGAAAATGTTGAGAAGACAACTCCTGAACAGGAGAATAATTTTATTTCCGATAAGGAGAAAGAAGAATTCAAAGAGCTGGTTTCACAGCTGCATATGAAGAACAAGAATCTGGGTAAATACAGTAAGATTGCTCATTACTGTATTATCCCATTTCTCTGTTTACTTGTAATTGGTGCTGGCGATACCGTATTAGCTCATACCAGCTACAGCGGTGATCCTGTAAATCTTGTTATCTGTATTCTAAGTATTGTGACTATGATTTATGCTTTTGTAATGATTGTTAAGCTTCAGAGTATAAGTAAAGGCGATATCAATAAGATTTACAAAATCATGAGTACCAAAGAATTTATTGATTTATCAAAGGCTGACAAGAGACTTTTAAAGTCCTTCCTGTAATGCAGATCTGTCAGATGCTTTTTATTTTTCAATGCATTGGAAACAGATTGAAAGTTTTTCAAAAAAAATACTATAATTAAAGGAGAGGTAAGATTACTCCTACCTCTCGAGTGATTCTAAATTACCATGCTGGCTGGCACCATAATAGTAAAACTAGAACCACTAATATAATTAAGTATTTCATTTAAAATCCTTAATCATGATTAGAACAACGATTCTAATAATACTTTAGAGCCATTTCCCAGATGGCTCTAAGTATTTTAGAACCACCCACGCTATAGCGCATCTCCATTATAACATTTCTATATATAATTCCATTGTTTTATAACGTTTTTCTTTAATTTTCCAATGCATTGGAATTTAAAATTCGTGATTAAACCAGTTGATAAATTCTATTATTTTCATGAGAGTGATATTTTTACCTTTCCCTGTGACATACTTTCAACAACTTTGCCGTTATTGTTTGCGAGTGTACCTTGTTTCTTTTCCATATTAGAAATTCTGCACGATTATTTCTTTTCCAACTCTATTTGAGGCATCACAGTTGATGTATCTCTTTACATCGATCTCGTCAATTCTGAAGTCCTTATATAACTTCATAATTAAATTAGAATTACTGTTAGTCAAAATGAATTTAACACCTTTTTTGGAGATTTTTTTAACCAGCTTTGACAGACGTATATGATCTTCTTCAGTAAAACCACTGTCCTGATATGATGAAAATGTATTGTGGTAAGGACTATCAAAGAAAACGAAATCACCTTTCCTTGCATCTTTACAGCAAGCTTCAAAGTCACAGTTTAGCAGTTCAACATTTTGTAACAGTTCTGAGATGCCCAGGATATTATCTCTGTTACAACAGTTAATTTTCTTTTTATGTGCGGATGGAACGTTGTATTTTCCTTTTTGTGATACCCTGTAAAGACCGTTGAAACCAGCTTTGTTAAGAAATACGGTCATCGCAGCAGTTTTTGGAGTACTGGTGTGATTCTGAATCGCAGTATTAAAATCTTCTCTGACTGAGAGATAAAATTTGGTCTGTTCATCTGGATTATTGCTTTTATTGTATTCATTCTGCAGTATCTTCAATGCTTCAAGAAACTGAAGAGGCTTTTCTTTAATCTGCAGATAGCAATTGATAAGCTGGGGATTTAAATCATTAACCACAGCTTTCTCTGGCTTAAGTTCAAAAAGCATAGCTCCACCACCTAAAAATGGTTCAAAGTAGGTTCCATATTCGGACGGAACCCTTTGAATCAGCTCTGGCAGCAGCTGTCTTTTACCGCCTACCCATTTAACAAAAGGCACAAGATTCTGAACTGCGTTATTCATATTTATTTTACGTTTTTCCAATGCATTGGAATTTTTTTTTCTATTATAAATTGTAATGTCTAAATATTTAGTTAAATCAAGGAGAGCCTTTAACTCCTTTTTCATTAACTGGCGTTCAACTTCTTAACCGCAGCCTTCATCTTCTCAGCACCTCGCTTGTCATATCTTTGTGTGGTTGCTATGTTGCTGTGGCCCATCATATCTTTTACAGTAACAATATCCACACCAAGATTAAACAGATTTGTAGCAAAGGTTCTTCTCATATCATGTGGGGACCAGTTCTTCATATCAAGCTTTTTTACAATCTCTTTGGTGATCTCCCATACCCTATGAGTATTTAGTGGAGTCTGATATATATTGTCGTGCTTATCTACATTGGTAAAGACTGCTCCATCAAAATCTCTGCGTATGGAAAACCATTCCTGCAGACGTTCAACGGTTTTCTCAGGAATAAAGCACATACGCTCTTTATTACCTTTACCGATGATTGTCAGATAAGGATCGTCCTCGTCAAGATGTACATTCTTGTATTGCAAGCCAGCAACCTCAGCTCTTCTAAGTCCGCATTCAACCATTACAGAAAGCATGGCTCGATCTCTGATACTTGCTGATGATGCGCTCTCTTCCAGACAGGAAAACACTTCCTCAATTTCCTGTTTGGATAACGCCCTACCCTTTGTCAGGCGTGAGCCTCGAACACTCTTCACTCTTAACAGCAACTCATAATCTCGTGTAGATAATATATTGTTAACCCAAAGTCTACGGGCTACACCTTTGATTGCAGCCAAGACAGTATTCACTGTTGCAGGAGAATGATCCTGGGCTAGTTTGGTTCTCAGTCCAATTACGAGATTCTCTTTGAGTCTTGACCAGTCAAATGAGTTTAAATCTGAATCAAGTGTAGTTACGGCCAGCTTCAGATAACTTAACATTGTCTTCTGAGAGTTCTTTGAAGTCAGCGAGAAGATATATTCATTTACCGACTGTTTACCTAGGTCATAGTCCCCTGTATCCCGTGTCGCTATCTGAAATTCTTCTTCAGTAATTACTGCAATAGCATTATTCTTCCCCATACTTTCACCTTATATCTGTTTTCTTCTATTTATCTTTTTATGTCTAAA